>DATBNH010000265.1:0-5334 GCA_036554405.1 Cellvibrionaceae bacterium
TGGATCACTGCCGAAGGTCTGTATCTAGCGGTTTTACTGTTCTGGATGGCGGCTATTTTAGTGGTACTGGTAATACAAACGGTGTCGCTTAATCGTAAGGTGCGAGGCAGTGAAGTCAAGTTCACCCGTTTGGCAGGTCAGCATCAGCGCTTGAGCGAAAAAGCTAAAACCCTCAAAGAAGCTGCCGAAAAAGATTCTTTAAGCGGCTTGCTTAATCGCCGCGGCTTGGAGTTGGCCTTTGAGCGTTTGCGGCAAACGGGGATGCCTATGGCTTTGCTGTTAATGGATATTGATCACTTCAAGCGCATTAATGATCGACGTGGTCACAATGAAGGTGATCGTATTATCCAGCAGATGGCAAAAGTACTCAGTAGCAATACCCGTGAACAGGATGTCGTCGCGCGTTGGGGTGGTGAGGAGTTTATTATTTTATGTGTGGCCACCCAGTCGGAGCAGGCCGAGGCACTGGCAGAAAAAATCCGCAATAAGATTTTTCAAACAGAATTTGACGAAAATAAGCCCTTGGCTATTACCGCCAGTTTTGGTGTGGCCAGTTTTATCAATGAGGAGGCATTAACCTCGGTGCTGGAGCGCGCCGACCACGCGCTCTACGAGGCCAAGGCCCAAGGGCGCAATTGTACGGTGGTAGCGCCGACAACATAGGGCTTAATAGCAACTTGCGTTACAATAGCCGCAACTTTCTCTACTTAACCGCTTATGCAAATGTCCCCGGTGAAAATATCAGCTGTGCTGTTCGGCGTTGTAGCGGCGTTGATTCTGGGCGCCTGTAGCTCACATACGCCGGTTTACAGGCCAGTAGCGGTAGAGGCTTTTGAACAGAACCTGAACGTTTGGCGCAAGGCGCGCCCGGAAACCACAGCCAAGCGATTGCAGCGGGCGCAAATTATTGAAGCTGCTGAGAATATGCTGTTGATGCAGCGCGATGACGGCGGTTGGCCTACGGCTACGCATCCGCTGCGAGAATTAAGTTTTGCCGAGCGCGAAGCTTTTATTAATAACAAAGCGGCCCGCGACAGCAGCTTTGCTCACCATAATATTTTTCCGCAAATTTACTATCTCTCCCATGTGTATTTGCAAACCGGGGATGTGCGCTATCGCGATGCCGCCAAACAAGGTATTGGACGAGTGATGGACAGCCAGTTTTATAATGGCGGTTGGCCTTTGCGTCCTGCCGATATTGATGGCACGCGGATTGATACGCGCACAACACTTAATGCTCTGATTTTTTTACGCAAGATAGCCGCCGGTAAAATGCCTTATGGCTATATACCCTTTGAAACCAGACGTAAAGCGGCGGATGCGGTGCGCAAGGGCGATGAGTGGTTGCTGCGGGTACAGCAGGCCTACGACAGTCGCGCCTCTATTTGGTCAGCGGTTTATGGATTGGAATCTTCGGCGCCGATCATTGATGAAAAACCGGGTGTGGCCGCATTGGATGTGGCATTGAGCGTAGATATTGTGCGTTACCTGATGGCTATCGAGCGGCCACCGAGCTCGGTTAGACGAGCGGTAATTGGTGCGGCCGACTGGTTTGGGCACTACAGTTTGCAACAGTGGCAGGCCAATCAACCGGCAACTAAAGAAGCTGGAATACAGACCTATTCTGCCATGCCATTGCCCGGTGAGTTGCAGTGGTCGCGCTATTATGATCCGGTACAAAACGTTCCCCTGATTAATGCCAGCAGTCGCCAACAACTGGAGTCAGCTTTGTGGTTTAACCGGCAATACTTGAACACAGAGTTTGGCGCTTGGCCGCGTGACCTGCTGCGTGAACATTACCCCGACTGGCGAATCAAAAATAATTTGTAATGAGGGTTACCGGGGGTTATTGAGCCTTGGTTTGTGCGGCTTGCCCGGGGCATAGATGCCGTCATCGCGCGCAACGGGCATGGCGTCTATTTGTTCTTCGATCCAGTTTTTCACCTGTTCGGTGACATCGGTGCGATCGCGCCCGGTGGTATCAATAGCCTCGCCGATCACAATAGTAATAGTGCCTGGGTATTTTAAAAAATGTTTGTGGGGCCAGCACTCGGCGCCGTTATGGGCGACGGGCACAACTGCCACACCAGCGCTGCAGGCGATATCGGCACCGCCACGCGCGTAACTGCCCACTTGGCCCAGCGGGGTGCGTGTACCCTCGGGGAAAATCATAATACTGATGCCTTCATGCAGGCGGGCAATACCTTTGGTTTTAACCTGTCGCAAGGCCTGCATGCGGTTACTGCGATTGATGGCAATAGGTTTGAGCGCGGCCAACCCCCAACCAAAAAAGGGTATACGCATCAGCTCTTTTTTCAAAATGGTAGCAATAGGAGCCATGTACAGTTGTAAAAACAGTGTCTCCCAGGTGGTTTGGTGTTTGGCCATGACCACCGCTGGCAGAGATGTGTCGCCACGGCGTTGATCGATAATATTAATACGAATGTTACAAGCCAGCTTCAGCCAAAACATCACAAACCGGTTCCACTGGCTGATGATCCGCCAGCGCAGGTGGTAGGGAAACAGTGGCCAGATAACGCCGACTATACAGCCGGCAATAATGCCCGAGCCGTAGTAACCTAAATTAAACAAAATGGTGCGCAGATAAAGCAACGGCGAATCCTTACAAAGTATCAACTTCGGCAATAATAGTGCGGGCGGCGGCGGCGAGATTATCCGACACTTGCACGGCCATGTCCTCGAGAAAATAGCCTTGCTCTGAAGTGTCGAGCTGGGTCAGTGTCTGTTCGCCGTTGCCGGTTTTAACCAGCATCAGCTTACAGCCTTTGGCCGCACCGGCCTGCAAGTCGCGCAGAGTATCGCCAATTAAGGGCGCGCCCACAGCGGCCGTATTAAACTCCGCCTCAATGGCATCGATCAATCCGGGCAGTGGTTTGCGGCACTTACAGCCATCATCGGGGCCGTGGGGGCAATAAAAAATACCACCCAGTTCAGCGCCGGCGGCCTCTACCAGCTCGGTAAGTTTGGCGTGCATGGCTTCCAGATCATCCAGATCAAAATGTCCCCGCGCCAAACCCGACTGATTGGTAGCAATCACCACCGTAAAGCCCGCACCATGTAACTCGGCAATGGCCTCGATACTGCCGGGGATGGGAATCCAGGCATCCACTGTGCGAATAAAATCGCCGTTGTCCTGATTGATGACACCGTCGCGGTCGAGAATCACCAGCTTCATGGGGTTTATCCTTTGCCGGGAACCAACAGGGAAATATCGGCCACCTGTAAAAACAGGCCGCGCAGTTGTGCAAGTAGCGCCAAGCGATTATTGCGCACCGCCGGATCATCGGCCATTACCATCACCTCATCAAAAAAGCGATCCACCAGCGGGCCGAGTTCAGCCAGTGTGGCTAGCACTTCGGTATAGCGGCGCTCGGCAAACAGCGGTGCCACTTGTTCGGTTTTGGCAATCACCGCGTCAGCCAGTTGCTGTTCGGCGGTTTCTTGCAGGTGCGTGGGATCAATCTCCATGGTCGGTTGCTGATCCAGTTTACCGAGAATATTCGACACCCGCTTGTTGGCGGCGGCCAGCGCCTGAGCTTCGGGCATGGCGGCAAAGGCATTTACTGCCTGCACCCGGGCATTGATATCCAGCGGATGGCTTAACTGCTTGGCGGCCACGGCCAGGTAAACCTCGACGGCAATACCGGCCTCTTCATACCAGGCGCGAAAGCGTTCGAGAATATAGTTTTGGGCATCGGTCACGGCCGCTGCCGGGTTTTTAATATTGCTGCCGTGCAATGAGGCCGCTTCTTGTAGCAGACCGGTCAAATCCAGGTTGAGAGATTTTTCTACCAGCAGGCGCAATACACCCAGGCTCGCCCGGCGCAGGGCGAAAGGATCTTTAGAGCCGGTGGGTTTTTGCCCGATACCGAAAATCCCCACCAGGGTATCCAGCCGGTCGGCCAGTGCCAGCAGGGTACCGGTGGCGGAAGCGGGCAGGGCGTCGCCGGCAAATTTGGGCAGATACTGCTCCGTCAGTGCCTGGGCAACTTCAGCATTTTCACCATCGTTATTGGCGTAATAAAACCCGGCAATACCCTGCATGGTGTCGAATTCCAGCACCATCTCGGTAACCAGGTCGGCCTTACTCAGCAGGCCCGCGCGTTCTGCCAAAGTGGCATCGGCACCGGTTTGTTGGGCAATGCTGGCGGCCAGACGAGCGACGCGCTCGGTTTTATCAAAAATACTGCCGAGGCTGGCCTGAAAGACGATGGTCTTTAAGCGCTCGCGCTGTTGAAACAGCGGGGTTTTTTTGTCGGTTTCAAAAAAGAAAGCCGCGTCGGACAGGCGCGGGCGCACCACGCGTTCGTTGCCGTCGATCACTTGCGCCGGGTCTTTGGATTCAATATTGGCCACGGTAATAAAAAACGGCAACAGCTTGTTGTCGCTATCGACCACATGAAAATATTTCTGGTTTTCCGCCATGGTCGAGATCAACGCCTCGGCGGGCACCGCCAAAAAGCGCTCCTCAAAGCGGCCGGTGAGTGCCACGGGCCACTCCACCAGAGCAGTTACCTCGTCTAGCAGGTCCTCTTCAATCACCACCCGGCCCCCGGTTTTAAGCGCCTCGGCCTCCACCTGTTGGCGCACGCGGGCGCGGCGCTCGGCGAAATCGGCAATCACTTTGCCGTCGTTTTTCAGCACCTCGGCATAGAGGCTCGCTTGGGCCAGCGGTAGTGGACGATTGCAGTGAAAGCGATGGCCACGGGTTTCGCGGCCGGCGCTTAGACCCAGCACGTCGCCGGCGACGACATCGCTGCCGAACAGCATAACCAGCCATTGCGCCGGGCGTACAAACTCGGTGCGGCTGCTGCCCCAGCGCATGCGCTTGGCAATGGGCAGGGCATCCAGGGATTGCTTGACTATGGCGGGCAGCAGCGAGGTGGTGTCCACGCCCCCCTGTTGGCTGGTAAATACCAGTTTTTCCTGCTTGCCGTCATTGGCGGTGGTCAGTGCCTCGGGGGCGATAGCGTTTTTGCTGGCAAAGGCGAGGGCAGCTTTACTGGGTTTGCCCTCGGCATCAAAGGCGATAGTGGCCGGCGGCCCCCACTGGGTAACCTCCTTGATCGGGGTTTGTGCTTGCAGGTTTTTTACCATTACCGCCAGGCGGCGCGGCGCGGCGAAAGCTTGTACGGCATCAAAACCCAAACCCTCGGCTTCAAGGCCTTTGCCAATGCCATCGGCAAAGGCCTGCATCAAGGTGGTAAGCGCCTTGGGGGGCAGCTCTTCAGTGCCCAGTTCTACCAGAAAATCTGCACTCATTACGGGGTGTCCTGTGTTGCGTTGGCATTGGCCAGAAGTTCGGCCCTGGGG
>DATBNH010000276.1:0-2167 GCA_036554405.1 Cellvibrionaceae bacterium
TTATTCGCGAAGTCACCGCCAATGGTCGCTATTGGCACAATGGCAGCTGGCGCGAGACCGAGCCGCTGAGTGAAAAACGCTCTTTTGATTTTCCGGCGGGTATTGGCTCGAAGAATATCTACCTGATGTACCACGAAGAGCTGGAGTCGCTGACCAAACATTTGCCAGAAATAAAACGCGCACGTTTTTGGATGACCTTTTCTGATAATTACCTTAAGCATTTGGAAGTGCTGGGCAATATTGGTATGACTTCCATTGAGCCGGTTATGTTTGAAGGTAAGGAAATAGTACCACTACAGTTTCTCAAAGCTCTGCTGCCTGACCCCGCTAGCCTCGGCCCTTTGACCAAAGGTAAAACCTGCATTGGTTGTCTGGCAAGGGGCATGAAAGATGGTGTAGAAAAAACCTACTACATCTACAATATTTGCGACCACGAGGCCTGCTATGCCGAAGTGAAATCCCAGGCGATTTCCTATACCACAGGTGTGCCGGCCATGATTGGCGCCAAGATGATGTTAGACGGTAAGTGGCAGCAGCCGGGTGTGTGGAATATGGAGCAGCTGGATCCGGATCCGTTTATGGAGGCGCTCAATCAATACGGCTTACCCTGGCAGGTGGAAGAAATTACCACTGATACCGGTATGGAAAACTGATTATGGAAAAACGCCAGTACTTTGCCCACTTTGACCCCAAGCGTGTGCAGTCTCCGTGTTTTGTGATTGATCGGGCAGCGGTAGAAGATAATCTTAAAACTCTTCATCGCGTGGGCATTGAAAGCGGGGCAAAAGTATTGGCGGCGCTTAAGGCGTTTAGCTGTTGGTCGTTGGCAGACTTGTATAAAACCTACCTATGGGGCACCTGCGCCAGCGGTGTACACGAAGCGCGTTTGGGTCGAGAGTATTATGGCGGCGAAGTTCATACCTATTCAGCCGCCTTTAAAGAGGAGGACCTGGTAGAAGTACTGACCCTTTCCGACCATGTAGTGTTTAACTCTTTTACCCAGTGGCAGCGCTTTAAACCACTGTGCATGGCCGCCAAGGCCAAGCGCCCTGAATTGCAATTTGGCCTGCGTATTAATCCCGAGCATTCCGAAGGCGATGTGCCTCTGTACGACCCGTGCGCCCCTAAATCACGCATGGGTGTGCCTGTGTCTGAGTTCAAGCCTGAGCTTTTAGACGGTATCAGTGGTCTGCATTTTCACACCCTTTGTGAGCAGGATGTACCGCCGTTGGCGCGCACATTACAGGCGGTAGAAGAAAAATTTGGCGAGTATTTGCATACTATGCAATGGGTAAATTTTGGTGGTGGTCACCATATTACCCGGGAAGATTATCAAGTTGATCAGTTAATTGAGCTGATTAAAAACTTCAGCCACAAATATCAGCTGCAGGTTTATATCGAGCCCGGCGAGGCGGTAGCGATTCGAAGTGGGATCTTGGTCAGTGAAGTGCTTGATACCCTTTATAACGGTATGCCCCAGGCAATATTGGATACCTCGGCCACCTGCCATATGCCCGATACCCTGGAAATGCCTTACCGGGCCGATATTCTGGGGGCAGGGCAGCCCGACGAGCTGGCGCATACCTACCGCCTGGGCGGCATGACTTGCCTGGCCGGCGACGTGATTGGTGACTACAGTTTTGCCGCGCCACTTGAGGTGGGGCAGCGCTTGGTATTTGATGATATGGCTCATTATACTATGGTCAAGACCACCACATTTAACGGTATTGGTTTGCCTGCTATCGCTCTTTGGGACTCACGAACCGATGAGCTGGTGCTGCAAAAAGCCTTCGGTTATCACGATTTCGTCTCGCGTTTATCTTGAGCAAGTCTGCCCCATACGCAATCAACAGCTGCGATAATTTAAACTGTCATGATATTCATGTTAGCATCGGGCTTTGTTTTTTATATAAGCTGCTGCTATGACCGCTAAACACGACCCGCATCTGTATTCCCTGCACGGTATACTGCTGCCCAAATCCCAACACAAACAGGTGCGTAAACTGCGCCGCGATGGCTATGAGCCCTCTCTGCACGGGCATAAAGTCTGGCGCTCCAGCGCCGTATTAATGGATTACCTGTTGCAAAACCCTATTCGTAAAAAAGCTCATATTGTCGATATCGGTTGTGGCTGGGGCGGGCTTAGCACATTTATGGCAAAAAGCTA
>DATBNH010000289.1:0-3331 GCA_036554405.1 Cellvibrionaceae bacterium
TGTAAAGGAAGGGGTTTTTTCGTCGTGGAAGGGGCAGCAGGCGCTGTAATTTTTACCGGTTTTTTTCAGCTTAACGCGATGGTCGATTACCTCGACAATGTCGACGCGATCGAGAAGTTCATCGATAAAGGGTTGGGGTATGCGGCTCATGCGGGCAGTTTAGCGCATTTGCACAGGAAGATTGATATTAGTTAAAGCGAGCCTTAATGCGTTTGCTCACTTCGCCCATATCGGCGCGGCCTTGTACCTGGGGTTTCAGCTCGGCCATCACTTTGCCCATGTCGCGCATCTCGCTGGCACCGGTGCTGGCAAAGGCGTCATCAATCAATGCGGCAAGCTCATCTTCGCTGAGCGGCTGCGGCATAAATTCCTGAATCACCTGACTCTCGGCAATTTCCTGGTCGGCCAGATCTTGTCTGCCCGCCTGGGTAAACTGGTCTATGGAGTCGCGGCGCTGTTTGAGCATTTTATCCAGCACCACCAGTACGCGGGCGTCATCTAACTCGATGCGCTCGTCTACTTCAATGCGTTTGAATTCAGACATAACCAGACGCAAAACCGCCACGCGCGCCTTTTCTTTGGCGCGCATGGCGGTTTTCAGTTCATCGCTGATACGCTGCTTTAACCCAGAGTTGGTCATGCTGGTACCCCGATTAATCAGGCTGCCCGCGCACAAGGCGGCAGGCAGGCACTGGTATGCTTAATACATGCGTTGAAACTTGCGCGACTCGCGCTGAACCTTTTTGGCGTGACGCTTAACAGCGGCGGCCATAGTGCGCTTGCGCACAGAGGTTGGTTTCTCGTAAAACTCGCGGCTGCGAACCTCGGCGAGAATACCGGCTTTTTCGCAAGAGCGCTTAAAACGACGCAGTGCTACGTCAAAAGGCTCGTTTTCTTTAATCTTTACTGAAGGCATGCTGTTACCTGTGGTTAGTAGGCCTGGGGCCCTTTTTGTCTCAAGTTCCAAGGGGCGGGGATTCTAAACGCTTCTGCCGACACCTGCAAGCCTTTGGCGGTGGATATTTGCAGGGAAATAGCCGCTTTGTGTGCTCTTGGCTGGTCGCTTAAATCTTGCTCGGGGTTTCGGTGCTGGCCCTCGGCGCGCGCGGGCTTTATTATACCGCCTCTTTGTGACAAGAGCGCGAACAATCGATGTTAGTACTGGGTATAGAAACCTCCTGCGATGAAACGGGTATTGCACTCTACGACAGTGAGCGCGGGCTGCTGGCCGATGCGCTCTACTCGCAGGTGGCGGTACACGCCGAGTACGGTGGGGTGGTGCCGGAGCTGGCCTCTCGCGATCATGTGCGTAAAACCTTGCCGCTGATCCGCCAGGTAATGGCCGAGGCCGAGATAACCGCCGCGGCTATTGATGGCGTAGCCTATACCTCTGGCCCCGGATTGGTAGGGGCGCTGATGGTAGGCGCCTCGGTGGGCCGGGCGCTGGCCTATGGTTGGGGGGTACCGGCTATTGGTGTACACCACATGGAGGGGCATCTGCTGGCGCCGATGCTGGAGCAGAACCCGCCGGCTTTCCCCTTTGTGGCGCTGCTGGTTTCCGGTGGCCATACCCAGTTGGTACGGGTGGATAGCATCGGCCGCTATCAGCTGTTAGGTGAGTCGCTGGATGATGCCGCCGGCGAGGCCTTTGATAAGGCCGCCAAGATGCTGGATTTAGACTACCCCGGCGGCCCTGAGGTTGCCCGCTTGGCGGAGTCAGGCGCCCCCGGGCGCTTTACCTTTCCACGGCCCATGACCGATAGGCCGGGCCTGGATTTTAGTTTTAGCGGCCTTAAAACCTTCACCCTGAATACCGTGGCGGCCCATAAGGGCGATGATGGCCTGCCCGATGATCAGACCTCGGCGGATATCGCCCGGGCCTTTGAGGAGGCAGTCGTGGCGACACTGGTGATTAAATGCCGCCGGGCGCTCACTGAGACCGGCCTTAGCCGGCTGGTGATCGCCGGCGGGGTGTCGGCCAATAAAAGGCTGCGCCACGATCTGGAAAAGGCCCTGGCTAAAGTGGGTGGCACGGTGTTCTACGCCCGCCAGGCGTTTTGTACCGACAACGGCGCCATGATTGCCTATGCCGGTTGTCAGCGGCTGCTGGCCGGTCAGGCTGAGCCTTTGGCCATGCGGGTGCATGCGCGCTGGCCGCTGGCGTCTTTGTCGCCAGTTAACCTCTAAGTGGAATTGCTATGGATATTGTCTATATCAGAGATTTACAGATTCAAACCATTATTGGTATTTACCAGTGGGAGCGCGAAGTGCGCCAGACCGTGAGTATTGATTTGGAAATGGCCACGGATATTCGCCAGGCGGCGGCCAGCGATGATATTCAGTATGCGCTTAATTACAAGGCGGTCTCCAAGCGGGTTATCGCCCACGTAGAGGAGCGCAGTGCGCTACTGGTGGAGTCTCTGGCCGAAGAAATTGCCGCACTGGTGCGCGAGGAATTTAATGTGCCCTGGCTGCGATTGCGCCTGAGCAAGCCCGGCGCCCTGCGCGGTGCGCGCGATGTGGGGCTGGTGATTGAACGCGGGGTCAAGCCGCAATGACGCAGGTTTTTTTAAGTCTGGGCTCTAACATTCAGCGTCACCGGCATATTACCGCCGCGCTGGATGCGCTGGCGGCACATTTTGGCGCGCTTGAGATCTCGTCGGTGTACGAGAGCGAGTCGGTGGGTTTTAACGGCAGCGATTTTTTTAATCTGGTGGTGGGTATTGATACCGAGCTGGCTATAGCCGAGTTATCGGCCGAGCTCAAGCAGATAGAAGATGATAATGGCCGCAATCGTAGCGGCCCCAAATTCAGCCCCAGAACGCTGGATATTGATATTCTTACCTTTGGTGATTTTGTCGGTGTCGAGGCGGGGGTAAATTTGCCACGCGAAGAGATTACCGAAAACGCCTTTGTGCTGCTGCCCCTGGCGGAGCTGGCCCCCGATTTGCCACACCCGGTGTTGAGTCAAACTTACCGGGAATTGTGGCAGGGCTACGACCAAAACCGTCAGCAGCTGTGGGCGGTGGATTTTATCTGGCAGGGCCGTAAGATCAGTGAGGGTTGTCGGCCGCGCTCGGAGTAGCAAGGCGTACCCCCTAAACCTTCTCACTGGACTGGAGGGGTGGTGTCTACCAAGCTAAACCGTATTGCATTTATGTGTTGTGGTCGCCATAGCTCCCTTCCCGCTAGCGTGAGGGGAGCAAAAAGCACCGCAGCGGGGGAGAGTAAAGACTGTCCAGTGCGGTGATGCTTGGGTCAGGTCCTGCTGGTGGTCTGCGCCCGCTCACCAACGGTGGCCTCTAATTCCAGCTCTTGCGGCAGGCGCCCA
>DATBNH010000311.1:0-2088 GCA_036554405.1 Cellvibrionaceae bacterium
AACCCAGGTGGCGGTTACGTTAAAGTCATTGGTGAAATGCACCAAGTCGGCACGAAAAGCTGGCGCTATTTTCCCCAGCATGTGGTCTACACGCATATACTGCGCAGGATATAGACTCGCCATGCGCAAACATTCATCCAGGGTCAGATGGGCATCGGTATGGGCAATGCGCACGGCGTCAATCATGCCGATGGCACTCCCAGCCAGACGGCCCTCGGCATTGACCAGTGCGCCGTTTTTTTCGGTAATGGTTTCACCGTAAAGACTGAAGGATTTGTTGGCGCTGCCGACGGTGGACATGGCATCGGTAACCAAATAGATCTTGCCGCGTGGCTTGCTTTTACAAGCCACCCGCACTGAAGCGGGGTGCACATGGTGATTATCACAAATAATACCGCACCAGGAATGACCACATTCGAGAGCGGCACCGACCACCCCGGGTTCACGGCCGGTTTGTGGGCGCATGGCGTTGTATAGGTGAGTAAAGCCACTTAAGCCCGCATCGATAGCGGCTTTGACTTCACGGTAACGAGCATTGCTATGGCCGGCGGATACACGAATGCCAGCTTCTACCAGTTGTGTAATTTGGCCGGGGGCCACATGTTCAGGCGCCAGGGTGAGTAAGGTTTTGATGCCTCGGGTGTCACACAGCCAGGTAAGGTCATCCTCACTGATGGCGCGAATAAACTCGGCGTTGTGAGCGCCGCGTTTTTCCAAATCAAAAAAAGGCCCTTCTAGGTGAATGCCCAGTATGCCCGCCATGTTTTCGGCAACGGCTGCTCTGACCGCATCTATTCCCGCTTGATGGGTGTCGCGGGTAGCGCTGATCAGGGTTGGCAGCATGCTGGTGGTACCGGTAGGACGATGGCCGTCCAGCATGGTTTTAAGGGTATCGATGTTGGGAGCATTCGTAAAAAAAGCACCGCCACCGCCGTTGACCTGCAGATCGATAAAACCGGGAGCGAGTATGCCACCGTTTAGCTCGACGTTAACTGCATCTTGGACAACGTTGTCATGCTCGGCCAAGCAAAAAATTTCCGAGCCGTTAATAACCAGTGCTTTGTTGTCAAGAAACTGGCTGCCGGTAAAAATCCGAGCGCCTGTCAGAACCTGTTTCATAGGTAACTACCTGTAAGAGGGGGCTGCGCAAAGTATAGCCGCTATTATGAAGCCAAGGGCGAGTATTTTGCAATTAGTGTGAACAAACCGTAAATTGGCCTTACCATAATGGGCTAATCGGTTGACCAAATATCTGTCAGTCGGTATGGTGTCAGGGTATTTTCCACTTGTAGAAATTCCACTGGAGTTAAGTTAAACCGATGAAAATTGCACTGATGAATGAATTTAGCCAAGCGGCTAAAAACCCGATTATTCTCAAAGAGTTACAAGATGTCGGCGCCGAGCTTGGGCACACGGTTTACAACGTGGGTATGGACGGCGATACAGATTACCGCCTCACCTATATTCACCTCGGCATCATCGCCAGCCTGCTACTTAACAGCAAGGCGGTGGATTTTGTGGTGGCCGGTTGCGGTACCGGTCAGGGCGCCTTGATGTCTCTTAACGCCTACCCCGGGGTCGCTTGTGGTTATTGTATTGACCCTGCAGATGCCTATCTGTTTGCCCAGATCAACAATGGCAACGCGCTGGCGCTGCCTTTTGCCAAGGGTTTTGGCTGGGGCGCTGAGTTGAATATTCGCTATATTTTTGAGAAGGCTTTTACCGGCGTCACCGGTCAGGGTTATCCGCCCGAGCGCAAGGAGTCGCAGGTGACCAATGCAGGTATTCTGGAGGGGGTTAAAGCGGCTACTGCCAAGCCCTACCTGGAGGGTCTTAAGGCTGTGGATCCAGAGCTGGTGAAAACCGCCGTAGGTGGTCCGCGATTTCAACAGTGCTTTTTTGATAACTGTCAGGAAGCGGAGCTGGAAGCCTTTGTGCGCGGCCTGACATAAAGATCACTTGCCTGTAAAGCTCATTAAAAAAGCCGGAGAGATCTGGCTTTTTTATTTTGCAGCGACCACATAGTAGATTACGGCCGGTATTCAAACGCGCCTATATCAAAGCCATTAACGCGATTAAAACCCGTTA
>DATBNH010000315.1:0-4940 GCA_036554405.1 Cellvibrionaceae bacterium
GGCCCTGAACCTGGCGCTGGAAAATTATCCGGGCACGCTGATTTTCGTCAGCCACGATCGCGAATTTGTATCATCGCTAGCGACACGGGTTATCGATATGACTCCTGAAGGCTTGGTAGACTTTCATGGTAATTACGAAGATTAGTTGCAAAGCCTTGGTGTGTTTTAGGCCGCGAGAGGCTGTAGGGCAAATGCCTGCTTTTCGTTCGATGTTACGTCATTTAGTGCCCTAAAAGGAAGCTCGCTAATGATCCGCAGTCTATGGGTTCTGCCAATGTTCTCCACCGGGCCGAGACAGGTATTCTGGCTCGGGCTGTTACTTCTGCTTTTACAATGCTTACTGATTGTTAACCCCGGTTACTTTAGCCATGATGAGTTGCAGTGGGGTGCCTTTAGCAATGTGGAGCACTGGCGGCTGTTGCCTTGGATGGGTTGGTGGGATAGTAAGATATTCCAATACCGTCCACTGACATTCAACTTGTGGATGTTGCTTTCTCATTTCGTTTTTGATCGCCCCCTTATCGTTCACTTTTTCTTTGTGCTGTTCGGCACTCTCAATGGAGTGGCGCTTTTTTTGCTGTTGCGACGGCTAAAAATTGATCTTGGCCCATCATTGATTGCTACTCTGTGTTTTGTGCTGGGTCCCTATGGCGCTTATGTTCATGGTTGGGTGGCAACACTTGCCGATATATTGTGGGTAGGCATAGCGCTATTGCTGGCTCATGGCTTGCTTTTGCTGTTACGTAAACAGTGGCCCCTTTGGTTGGCGCTGTTGTTGTCGTTGCTGCTCACTATTCCTGCGCTAATGGCCAAAGAGGCAGCTTTAGCGATACCGGCATTGTTAGGCCTGGTGTGGATGCTCAGTGGCTGGCAGCGTTTTTGGGGCTGGGCCTTTGTGGGAAGCTGCCTTCCCGCGCTGGTGTATCTGGCTATCAGATTGCCGGTGTTACTGTGGCAACCCCGCGATAGCTATGGCATCACGCTGTGGGATATACCCAAACGCTGGCTCGAATATTATCTGTTTGTGCCCGATATTCTACGCTTTGAGATTGGAGGCACCTGGTATGAACCGAAATTGGCTTTATTGGCCTTTAGTGCCTTAATGGTGAGTGTTTCAGTCATGCTATGGCGGGCCTATAGACCCGGATTTTGGTTGTTTACCCTGGGCGGAGCGCTGGCTTTGGGGCCGGTGCTGATACTGGAGTTTTCTGCTAACCAGTATGGCTATGGTTTTGCGGCGGTTATTTTTTCGGCGCTGGCTATGAGTTGGCAGCGACTGCAGCGTCCAGGAAAACTACTGACTGGGGCGGTAGTTGTGTGCGTACTGCTGCACGGTTTTTTTGTGCAGGCGGTGATGCATAAAATGGGGCGAAAACAAGCGGTGTTTCAACCAGCATTGATCGAGGTTTTGCAGCAACATGATGGTGTATTACGTTTGCAGTTACCTGAGCGTTTCACCTGGTTTTATCAACGTATCACCCATGACATTCCCAGTTATCGTGGCGTGAAAATGGGTGACAGGGTGCAGTTAGTCGATTCTGCCGAAACGGCGCATTATCGAATTGCTGACAATGGCGAGCTGATTAAAATTCAATGATTGTCACAGGACCTCATTCAATGTGGCGGTTACGGCCGCACCGCTTTAACGGTGCACAACAGCTCCCCCTGCCTTAGGGTAGCTGTTATCTCACTGCCAGGGGTTGTGTGCTGGCTCTCTCGTATCACTTCTCCTTTGCCATTGCGCACAATGGCATAACCACGATCGAGCGTATCGAGCGGGCTGACGCTGTGCAGTAGCCGGGCTTTTTCACCCAGGCGCTGTTGGTGTTGTTGCAACTGCTGGATGATGTTGCGCTCCAGCATCGGCGCAAGGGTTTTGAAGCGGCGCTGCAGTTCGTGCAGGGTGCGTTCCGGGTGTTGATGCTCAAGTTGCAGCCGTTGTTGTTGCAATTGGTTTTTCGCCTGGGTCAGCGACGACTTCATGGCGCGGGTGAGGCTGATTTCCAGCCCGTCCAGACGCTGGGCTTTCATGTGTAGTGCTTCGCGGGGGTGGCGCAGGCGTTTACTCAAGTAGTCGAGCTGGGCGCGATCCTCCCGAAGTATTCGCACAATGATTTGGTGTAACTGCTGGTGCTTTTGTGCGAGCTGCCGTAACCAGTCTGTGGCATCGGGTACCAGCAGTTCGGCCGCCGCTGAGGGGGTGGGTGCGCGCACATCGGCGACAAAATCGGCGATGGTGAAATCCACCTCATGGCCCACTGCGCTAATAACGGGCAATTCACTGGCCCAGATGGCGCGAGCCAGTGCTTCATCATTAAAGGGCCACAAATCCTCCAGCGAGCCACCACCTCGGCTGAGGATAACCGCATCAAAGCAATTGGCGCGCGCGGCCAGTGCCAGTGCGTCAATCAGTTGTCTTGGGGCTTCCTTGCCCTGTACCAGTGCGGGAATGACCGTGACTTCGCAGGCGGCAAAACGCCGGCCGAGCACCGAAAGAATATCGCGAATGGCCGCACCGGTGGGGGAGGTAATGACGGCGATATGGCGGGGCAGGGTGGGTAGCGGTCGTTTATGGTCGGCGGCAAAAAGGCCCTCGGCGCCGAGACGCTGTTTGAGCTGTTCGAACTCACGCTGTAATTTGCCAAAGCCCGCCTCTTCCATATGCTCGGCAATGAGCTGGTAGTCGCCACGGCCCTCGTAGAGACTGACTCTGGCGCGTAATAATACATGCTGGCCCTGTGCGGGTTGAAATTTCACTCCCTGATTGCGATTTTTGAACATGGCGCAGCGCACTTGAGCGGCATCATCTTTAAGGGTGAAATACCAGTGACCGGAGCTGGGCAGAGCCACGTTAGAGAGTTCACCCTCCACCCAAATTAACGGTAACTGGGTTTCCAGAATCTGGCGGCTCAGGCGATTAAGGCGTGAAACAGTGAGAATCTCACGCTCAGTGGCCGGCACGGGGGTGTCAAACATGAAACATTCTCCAGCCTATCTACAGACAAATGCGAATACAGTGTTCAATAATCGCTATTGTGTCATAAAAACAAAGTAATATCAGGCAGTTAGGTGCAATTAGCAGGTTTTTTGCCAGTTTACCGCCAAGCCGGATTAAGCTATACTTGCGCGCTTATTTTTCTCTGCCAAAAGGTATGAAGCTATGCTGCGAATAGCGGAAGAAGCGCTGACGTTTGATGATGTACTGTTAGTCCCGGGTTATTCAGAGATTATTCCCAAAGATGTTTCGTTAAAAACCCGACTGACCCGTACCATTGCGCTCAATATCCCCCTTATATCTTCGGCGATGGATACCGTCACCGAGGCGCGCCTGGCCATCGCCATCGCCCAGGAGGGCGGTATTGGTATTATTCATAAAAGCATGTCTATTGAAAAGCAGGCACAAGAAGTACGCGCGGTTAAAAAATACGAAGCGGGCATGGTCAAAGACCCTATCACCATAGAGGCCAGTGCCAGTATTAATGATCTGATTAACCTCACTCGCCAGAATAATATCTCCGGCGTCCCCGTGCTTGAAAACGGTAATTTGGTCGGTATTGTCACCCGCCGCGATGTGCGCTTTGAGATTAACCTCAGTGCGCCGGTTTCGAGCATTATGACCCCTAAAGAAAAACTGGTAACGGCGCTTGAGGGCACAGACCCGGAAGAAATTCGCGCCTTGTTGCATAAATACCGTATTGAAAAAGTGCTGATGGTGAACGACAAGTTCGAACTGCGCGGCATGATTACCGTAAAAGATATTAACAAAGCCGAGCAATTTCCCAGCGCTTGTAAAGACCCGGAAGGGCGTTTGCGCGTGGGTGCCAGCGTTGGCACCAGTGCCGATACCGATGATCGCGTTAAGGCGTTGGTAGACGCGGGCGTGGATGTGCTGGTGGTAGACACCGCTCACGGACACTCCAAAAACGTACTGGACCGCGTGCGCGCTATTAAAACCCAATACCCCGAAGTGCAAGTCATTGGCGG
The DNA here is from genome assembly GCA_036554405.1 of Cellvibrionaceae bacterium. Taxonomy (GTDB): domain Bacteria; phylum Pseudomonadota; class Gammaproteobacteria; order Pseudomonadales; family Cellvibrionaceae; genus Gilvimarinus. The sequence goes on from DATBNH010000315.1 coordinate 3,985, forward strand.
TAATATCGCCACCGCCGAGGCTGCCAAGGCGTTGGTTGAGGCCGGTGCCGATGCGGTAAAAGTGGGTATTGGCCCCGGCTCTATTTGCACCACGCGCATTGTCAGCGGTGTCGGTGTGCCCCAGGTGTCGGCTATTGCCAATGTAGTTGCGGCGCTTAAAGATACCGACGTGCCGGTGATTGCCGACGGCGGTGTACGCTTTTCCGGCGACCTGGCCAAAGCCATGGTCGCCGGTGCCCACTGCGTTATGATGGGCTCCATGTTTGCCGGCACCGAAGAGGCACCGGGTGAAGTTGAGCTTTATCAGGGCCGCACCTACAAGGCCTATCGCGGTATGGGTTCGCTGGGCGCTATGGCGCAAACTCAGGGTTCATCGGATCGCTATTTTCAGGATGCCAGTGCCGGTGCCGAAAAGCTGGTGCCCGAAGGCATTGAAGGGCGCGTACCTTACAAAGGCCCACTGCATGTGATTGTGCATCAAATGATGGGCGGCCTGCGTGCGGCTATGGGTTACACCGGTTGCAATACTATTGATGAAATGCGCACCCGCCCCGAGTTTGTACGCGTTACCTCGGCCGGTATGGGCGAGAGCCATGTACACGATGTGCAAATCACCAAAGAAGCGCCCAACTACCCGGTAAGCGGTCGTTAATTCAGCACCTAAACCCCGGCGTGGTCGGGGTTCTTTCCCAGTATTTTTTTGACTTAATTGTGGACATTGCATGACCCAGGACATTCACGCCCAGCGCATTTTGATTCTCGATTTCGGCTCCCAGTACACCCAGCTTATTGCTCGCCGTGTGCGCGAAGTCGGGGTGTATTCCATTATTCGCGCTTTTGACATGAGCGACGAGGAAATCCGTGAATTCGATCCCACCGGTATTATTCTTGCCGGTGGCCCCGAGTCGGTACACGCAGAAAATTCACCGCGCGCCCCGCAAATCGTATTCGAATAA
>DATBNH010000353.1:0-3266 GCA_036554405.1 Cellvibrionaceae bacterium
TGATATGGCCTCGGATGTTACCGAGGTAATCAGGAAAATAACCGGTAGAATAACAATAAATAAACACACCAGCAGGGTGAGCAGTGCTTGCAAATTACGTCGATGTTGAAAGCGGCCAAACAGCCGGGTTTTTACCGGATAAAAAATAATGGCCAGGGCGCAGGCCCAGAAAATAGGCCCAAAAAAGGGCTGCATAACCCATAAAAAAACAATGGAAAGCAGTAACAGTAACCACAGGAAGAGGCGGTTTTCAAAGTTCTGTGCGAGATTGGCCATATCTGTATCCTTAGACTTATTACCTGCGCACTATAGGCTAATGCCTGAAAGATGTCATCAAGCTGCCGGGGTGGTGCGCATTTTATCAAGGGAGCCTCTGAACAAGTATAGGCGGTGTCTCGGCAACTGCTCCTGCGTTGCCCTACCTCCTGCATCCATGCAGTCGTGCGCGAGTCAAAACGTTCAGCCCTTTGCCGCAAATTGCTCCTGCATTTGCTGCATTCAGGCCATCCTTGGCCATTGGCGTTCTTCGCAGGGAATGCTGGTTGCCTGCACGGATGCAGGTAAGGGGCGAGAGCAGGATGCGGTAAGCTTTGCCCTTGCCAAGAAGAACAACGCAGCGGATGGACGTTTTGGCCGCGCCCTTCGGGGCCTTCAGCGCTTTCCGGTCTCTGCGTTAATGTTTTTTGACAGACCACCAGTATGCCTGCAAAACATTGCCTTGATCTCGAAAAGCGCTGAAGGCCAGACGCCACCTATACTTGTTCAGCGGCTCCCTAAATACCCGCGTACACGGCCTAGTATTGTGGCGTTTTTTTCGTTCTCCTCCGTGTTTTTGGCCACTCTGTGGCGGCGCAGCATAATGGGCGTGTGTTGCAATGTGCGCTGATGGCAGAGGGCGGCATGGATGCCGTTATAAAGCATACGCCTCGACAAGGGCATGGGTAATACCCTGAATACCTGTGCCCGGTTTATCAGCCGAATCAGGTGACTGGTGTCGGTAAAGGCGGTCACCACCAATACCACCAGCTCTGGGCGTTTACGTTTAAGCAGCGCCAGAGCGTCGGAGATATCGCCCTCGGGCAGAATAATATCGGTGAGTAGTATGGCGTTGGGGTAGTGATGCAAAAAGGTAAGGGCCTGTTCGATAGTGGCCGCATAGTCTACCCGGTAATCGGGCTTTTCTTTGCTGATTAACTGCGCCATGGCGCGATTTTTGTGTAGTACCACTATATGGCCGCTCGCCGGCTCGGCAGTATGATGGGCTTGCAGCGCTGCCTCGCGGGTGGTTTTGGCTATTTGTACTGCCTCGTCTAATGTTTCACGCAGTTCATTCAAATGCCAGGGCTTTTGCACGTAGCGAAAAATTTCGCCATCGTTAATCGAGCCGACAATACTGGCAAGCTCGGCATAGCCGGTGAGTAAAATGCGCACGGCGGCAGGGGCAATGCGTCTTGCCTCGCGCAGCACTTCTACTCCGGTAATGAGTGGCATGCGTTGATCGCTGATAATGACATCAACCTCATGCTGGGTAAGCATTTCTAATGCCTCGCGGCCATCGGTAGTGGTGAGTACCTTATAGTCGCGTTTAAAAGCCATTTCCATGGTGCGTAAAATACGCGTTTCATCATCAATAAATAATAATACAGGCTTTCCGGTAGTGTTATTCATGGGGTAGGGCTCTTGATCGATTTTGTTGCTGGTAGCGCGGCAGGCGAATAATAAATTCCGTACCTTTATTTTCAATAGATTTGACGTTAATAAGACCGTGGTGTTGCTCGATAATCTGAAACGAGATGGAGAGCCCGAGGCCGGTACCTTCCCCCACAGCCTTGGTGGTAAAAAAGGGGTCAAAAATTTTATTACACACTTCCGGGCTCATGCCGCGCCCGGTATCTCTTATATGAATATCTACATGCTGTGGCCGGGAACGGGTTTTCAGGGTAATAGTGCCAAACTGTTCGATGGCTTGAGCGGCATTGGTGAGAATATTCAGCAATACCTGGTTGATTTGCGAGGCGGCGCATTCGACTAAGACGTTATCATCGTAATCGCGTACCACATCGGCTTTTTGTTTAACAATATTGCGGCCAATGGTCAGGGCGCTGTCAAGACAGTCATTAATATTGACCTCGCTTAACTTAACATGGTCAATACGGCTAAAGTTGCGCAGGCTCACCACCAGCTCACTGATTTGCGTCAAGCCATGCAGGCTGTCATTAAACAGAGACTGTAAGTCACCGAGGGTATTTTCAGCGCGCAGTTTTTTTATGATATCAGCCACCGGGTTTATTGCTTGGGCTAAGTCAGTATCACCCGCCTGGTTGTTATGGAGGGTGTCGATCAATTGCGCTGTGTTTTGGTAAAGCCTGTGCACATCATCACTAATACCCACGGCCAGCTCAATATTGGACTGCACGTAACCCAGCGGTGTATTGATCTCGTGAGCAACCCCGGCCACCATCTGTCCGAGGGATGCCATTTTTTCCGACTGAATCAGATGTGCTTGCGAGGATTTAAGCCTCGCATTCACGCTGCGCAGGGTTTTATTGCGCGCATCGGCGCGGTGTTCCATTTTTTCCAGCAGCGACAGTACCAGCCCCATTCCCAGATAGCAGTTGTTTTGCAAAATAACAAAATCTTCGGTAATCGGGTGCGAGATATGTGTGCGCACATAGCGGGCCGCCATATCGATATCGGTGTCGGTATCAATCAACAAGGGTTTGTTGTTCATAAAATTCACAGCCGGCCTGGTACCAAATATTTCTCGGCCATAGGGCTGCAAGAAAATTTTCATAATGGCGTAGCGCGAAATAGTCCCCACCACGCACTCGCCGTCCACGATGGGCAGGCACAACAATTGGCGATGTTCGGCGGATAGAAACAAATCGGCAACCTGGCGCACGCTGGATTCGGGCGTAAGCGGCTCAACCGACATCATCAGCTCACCTACCCGGTGGCTGACTATGGCAACATTCATAGGTAAACCCGACACAATAAGACTTGCGGGTAGTGTAAGAGCTAAATATGACGGGGATATTAAGCCGCAGCCGAACGGCTGCGGCAGAACAGCTTGATGTTACTCGGCCATACCTTTGGTGGGTTGAGCCAGCAGTACAATCAGTGCAATCCAGCCGATCACCGGGATCAGACCAATTAACAGTAACCAGGGCGTAAACCCGGCATCGCGCAGGCGCCTTGCCCCTGCCGCCAGGGTAGGTATCAACAGCGCCAGGCCGTAAAGGTTTACCAAAATACCCAGGCCAATA
>DATBNH010000376.1:0-3747 GCA_036554405.1 Cellvibrionaceae bacterium
CATAGGGCGCTCCTGATTGATAGGGCATTATGTTGCCTGCAGCCGCTGTTGGGCAAGTGATGACTGCAAGGATGGGTAAAGTTGCCAATCTGCCGGCAGGGTGTGGGTATAATCAGGCTCGCCCTGTTGCCGAGGGGCGCCGCCATAAGGCGTTTAGAGGTTGCATCGGTTACTAAAATCAACAACAAATGGAGTGATTCTATGAAATTAATAAAAAAACTCGCCATTATGTGTCTGGCCAGCCTGGCGCTGCTGGGCATGATGGTACAGGCCGCCGAGCCACGTATTAGCGTGCAGCTGTGGTCGGTAAAAGACCAGATAAGCGAAGATTTTGAAGGTACGCTTAAAAAACTCGCCGCTATGGGTTTTGACGGCGTGGAATTCGCCCGCAACTTTGGCCCCTATGCCAATAATCCCGCTGGCCTTAAAGCTTTTTTGGCCGAGATTGGTCTTGAAGCCTCCGGTGCGCACGTGGGTACTGACGATATTGCGCCCGGCAAAATCCACCAGACTATTGCCTTTTATAAAACCTTGGGTGCAGATCATATTGTCGTGCCCTACGATGAGCGCGCTTTTGATGCCAAAGGTATTGATAAGCTGATTGCCGAGCTTAATACCGCTGCTAAAACCCTTGAGGGTTACGGTATGCAAACCGGTTATCACAACCACGCTCAAGAGTTTGGTGATTTTAAAGGCGCTACCTACTGGGATTACCTGGCCAAAAACACCTCTGACAAGGTTATTCTACAGTTGGATGTGGGCTGGGCGACCGTTGCCGGTAAAGATCCGATAGCGTTTGTTGAGAGCTATCCGGGCCGCACTCTGTCGACCCACATCAAAGCCAGCCTGCCCGAGGGCACCGAAGGCAAGCGCCAAATTCTGGGCGATGATGTGACCGACTGGAACGCGGTGATTAGCGCTATGAAAAAATCAGGTGGCACCCAGTGGCTGGTGCTTGAGCAGGAAGAATACCCCGATGGCTTGACGCCCATGCAGGCTGTTGAAAAATCCATGCAGGGCCTGCAAACCATACTGGCCGATATGTAATATCTCTTACCTCTCACACCCAACCCCTTCGCCTGGCGGAGGGGTTTGTTTATCTCCTCTGTTTTGCCATTTTTGACACGGCGCCTGTCATAACCGTCCGGTTGGATCTGTCTGTCTCCCCTAAAGACTCTCCCAAGCCCCTGAATTAGCGCATTGACTGTTTGGCGCTATTATTGCTCTATAGCGTTAAAGATCTTTGTCCTGTCTTTTCATGGTGATACGACAACCAATGAGAGACACAGATGATTCAACTGAGAGGTGAGCTATGAATGAATACCTGATCGCCCTTATCGGCGGTGTATTAATCTGGCTGGCAGCGGTGTTGTTGTTGGCATTTTTGGGCCGCATTGCCGGTATTAGCGGTATTGTCTGGGGGGCGGTTACCACACCTGCCAGCAGTGCCTGGCGCTGGCTGTTTTTGGTGGGCTTGCTGGTCGGCGCCTGGTTTTATCACGCCATCAGTGGGGTGTCTTTTCCCGTGCCCAGCGGCTTGCCCTGGTGGCAGGCGGCCATTGCTGGAATACTGGTGGGCTTTGGCGTCAAGCTCGGCAGCGGCTGCACCAGCGGCCACGGTGTTTGCGGTATTGGCCGTCTATCCATGCGCTCGTTAATCGCGACCCTCACCTTTATGGCTACCGGTATTATCACCGTGTTTGTCCTTCGTCACATCTTTTAGGAGCCTGCCATGAATAAATTAATACCTCTGCTCGCAGGCCTGTTATTCGGTGTGGGCCTCGCCATGTCGGGCATGACCGATACCGCCAAGGTGCTGGGCTTTCTCGATTTATTTGGCAACTGGGACCCAACCCTTGCCTTTGTAATGGGCGGCGCTGTAGCCACTACCTTGATTGGTTTTCGCCTGGTGCTGCGCCAAAGCAAGCCCGTGTGCGAAAGCGAATTTCAACTGCCGAAAAATAACAAACTCGACAAGCCCCTGCTGATAGGTGCAGCCATTTTCGGTATCGGTTGGGGTGTGTATGGCTACTGCCCAGGCCCGGGCCTCGCCGCGCTGGTGTATCTGGATGGCAAGACGTTGGTGTTTGTTGTTGCGCTGTTGATTGGTATGCTGCTGGCTCATCAAACCAGTCAAAAAGAATGGATAAAATAATGAATCTGTGGCGCCCTGTTATCTCGTTGTTGCTTGTGTGTGTCGGTTTACCTGTCTTTGCTGTTTCTGCCGAGAATCCAGCGGCAGTAGGTCGTTTGCTCACTGATAATTTGCTGGCGCGCGAGCATATGGTGTATCCCGAGCGCGGTCTGCATTACGCCGAGGCTGTAGCGGCGGTGGGCGCGCTTTGGTGGGTTGGGGCGGCAGATGACAGGCCGCGTCGGGGGCGGCTGGTATACCGCTACTCGGTGCTGCTGGAAGACAAAAACCCCTTGGTCAATCGCGAGCCCCATGTGGATCAGGCGGTTATAGGGGCGGTGCCATTGGAGATATACCAGCTAACCGGTGAGACGGCATATCGCCGTCAGGGGCTGAGTTTTGCCGATGAGCAGTGGGCCGAATTGCGCGAGGATGGTTTGCCCACACAGACCCGTTGGTGGATCGATGATATGTATATGGTGGGTATGTTGCAGATGCAGGCTTACCGGGCTACAGGTGATCCCCTATATCGTGACCGGGCGGCTCAATTTGTGAAAGCTTACGTGCAGAAGCTGCAACAGGAAAATGGCCTATTTTTGCACGGCCCCGAGGCGCCAATATTCTGGGGGCGGGGCAATGGTTGGGTGGCCGTCGCGCTGGCTGAGGTATTGCACGACTTACCCCCTGAGCATAAAGATTATGCGGTGATGCAGTCGAGCTATCAGCGCATGATGAACACGCTCATGTCGCTGCAGAGTGATAACGGCATGTGGCGACAGATTCTGGATAATCCTTACGCATGGACAGAAAGCTCGGCTACTGCCATGTTTGCCTATGCCATGGCTGTGGGGGTACGCAAAGGCTGGTTGCTAGAGGAAACCTACCAGCCGATGGTTGATAAAGCGTGGCAGGCGCTGGTGGCCCATCTGGACCCGAAGGGCAATTTGCGTGAAGTGGGTGTGGGCACGGGTCAGCGCGACGATCCGCATTATTATCTGGACCGGGAGCGCGTAAAGGGTGATTTTCACGGTCAGGCGCCGATGCTGTGGTTGGTGCGGGAGCGGTTGCTGAGCGAATCCTCGAATCAATGATCATCGACTCGATGACTCGGTGGCTACCCCTGCGGACTGTTGCCCATAAAGCCGCAGTATTTTTGTAATTCATCGGGCAAATCGTCGGGGCAGACGCCGCATTTTTTGTTGCCGGGCACGGCATAGTCGATAAATTTGGGGTAGGCCAGATTGAGGTTGGCCATAATCTCGCGAAATTCTTCCAGAGTCTTGTCCTCTCCCAATCTCTCGTTGCGGTCCTTTTCCTGGGCAATGGTGGAGACGCGACGTTTTTTGTAGTCGTGGCCGGGATATACCAGTGTGTCTTCTGGCAGAATGAACAGTTTTTCTGTCACGCTTTTATAAAGCAGGTCCGCATCGCCATTTTGAAAATCTGTGCGGCCGCAACCTTCAATCAGCAAGGCGTCGCCGGAGAACAAGCGATCCTGCCAGCGATAGGCGAAGTGCCCGTCGGTATGGCCGGGTGTGAAAACAGGATCAATGTGAAGACTGCCCAGAATAAAGGGCACACCCTCTTCAATGCCGTGGTCGGTGCAGGGTAAA
>DATBNH010000434.1:0-7249 GCA_036554405.1 Cellvibrionaceae bacterium
TGTATTGTGAAAAAAACACTCCAGTAAAATCCTATAAAAAATACTATACGTCCAATACTTCGACCATCCAAGAGCACAGCAATCATAAAGCCTATGAGAGCAACAAGGAATCCCAGTGCCATTAACACAGAAAAATATTTAGGCATTAACTACCCCCCACACACTTTTTAAGTATCTCCACATTTTACTTGTCTACTACACATTACTAACCCTTTAAAGCTAATGAACCTATTATTAAATATCTATTTAACTGACGAATAATTCCTCATAAACCACAGCACACCCAAAATTAACACATAAAAACGCCTTACGCTCACGCTTACAACAACGAAGATTACACCCCTTCCCCTTCCGACTTCCGCACCAACATATGCACATAACGCCCAAGCGATCGAAAAGGCTCTTGCCGGGAATATTCCAGCTCCAGCGCCAGCACCGATTCCGGCTCTCGCTTGCGTGCTACTGGGTCGAGTATATAGTCGTAAAACACGCGAATGCCACTGTGGCATATCAGCTGCACTTTCTGTTGGGCCAATTGCTGTAGCACTTCTTCCGGCAAGAGCGGATTAATGGGCGTGAGGCTACCGCGAAAGGCAGCGTAGTCGGCTTTATGGATTTTTTTGTAGTTGGTACGCAGTAAATTTTTATACACCAGCGCATGCTGGTTGTAAAAAATCAGTGATAAATAGCCGCCCGGTGCCAGCTTGTCCAGCAGGCCCTGTAATACCTGCCAGGGTTCGGTTACCCATTCCAGCAGGGCATGGCACAGTACTAGGTCATAACCGGCCTGCCCTTCCAGCGCTTGCACCGGGCCGTGTATAAAATCCACCGGCAGATTATCTCCCAGCGTTTGTGCCCGGGTGCGGGCCGCTTCCAACATATTGGCTGACAGATCATTCAATACCAGTGAGTGCCCGGCTTGAGCAAAGGGCAGTGAAAAGTGCCCCTGACCGCCGCCGGCATCGAGTATGCGCAGGGTTTTGGCCGGTGTCAGTGGTACATAGGGGGCGATGGGCAGGTGCTCGGCGAAGTCGCGGTTGAGTACTGCCAGGCGGATATCGCCCTTAAGGCCACCGTAGATATTGCGGCCAAAGCGGGAGGCGAGGTCGTCAAAGTTACGATCCTCAAGAGAAAACTGTTTGGGCATAAACTTGGGCGCCACTTCAGACAAAGGTATACTGGCCATTGTATAACAAGCACCGAGACAATATGTGGTACACCTACATCATCAAGAGTGACACCAACCAGCTGTATACGGGGATTACGACGGATATAGAGCGCCGCTGGCAGGAGCACTCCGAAGGCCCCAAGGGCGCGCGCTTTTTTCGCACTTGCAAGCCTCTGCAATTGTGCCGGCTTGAAGCCTTTGCTGACCGATCAGGTGCCAGCCGCCGGGAAGCAGCTATTAAAAAACTGACTCGCCGCGAGAAAGAGCAACTGATTACCTCCGTCTCGCCGGTCGACTTGCCCGCGCTACCACAGGCCGATTATGCCGATTAGCTCCCGCACGCTCTGCCCCAGTTGCCAGCTGCCCCTGCCCCGTTGCTTTTGCCCGTGGGTAACACCGCTGAAAAACATTATTCCCATTGTGATTTTGCAACATCCGAACGAGGCCAAACACGCTAAAAATACTGCTGCGTTTCTCAGCGCCTGCCTGGGCCGCTGTGACATTTGGCCGGGAGAGAGCTTTGGCGAAACACTGGCAGAGCGACTGGCACAATTGCCCAACCCTTGGTTGCTTTACCCGGAACACGACACCCTTGACCCGGCAACGGAGGGGACTGACAGGAATGGTATTTCCTTAAGGGCGTCACCCCAGCGCGCGCGGGGATGCGAAAATACTGCTGCCGGGAAAACACTGGATTCCCGCCTTCGCGGGAATGACGGGGATGGTGGGGATTTCGGGAATGAGCGGAATAACATGATTGGCGGAAATGCCGAAGAGGTTGGGAATTGCAGGCATGAAGAGAATTATGGCCTTAACTCTGAAAGAGACGAAAACTGTGAGGCAAATACTCAAGAAGCGCCATTCAGAGCTGATAGCATTGGCAGCCTGATTGTGATTGACGCCACCTGGCGGAAAAGCCTTAAAATGCTGCATCTGAACCCGATACTCGGCACCTTGCCAAGATTGTCACTGCCGGCACCCGAGGCGCGTCTGTATCGGATTCGCAAGGCCCGAAATACCCACCAGCTTTCCACTTTCGAGGCAAGTTGTTACGCTCTCGGGCATATAGAGAATAATGCCAGCCACTATCAACCGGGGCTTGCCGCCTTTGACCGCTATATGCGGCAATTGGCGAGCTACAGGCCCCAACACCCGACCGGTGAAGCACCGGCCAACCTGCGAGACACTCATGACTGATTCACACCCGGCTTTTGAACACCTGCGCAGCCAGCGTATTGATGCACTGAATGTAACAGTAGAGGAATACCGCCACACAAAAACCGGCGCCCAGCATGTGCATTTAGCCTCGGACAATACCGAAAATGTGTTTTTGGTGGCGCTGCGCACCATGCCTAAAAATTCCACCGGGGTGGCCCATATTCTGGAGCACACCGCACTTTGTGGCAGCCGTAAATACCCGGTGCGCGATCCGTTTTTTATGATGATCCGCCGCTCGCTTAATACCTTTATGAACGCCTTTACCAGCACCGACTGGACCGCCTACCCCTTTGCCAGCCAAAACCGCAAGGACTTTGATAACCTCTTGGGTGTGTACCTCGATGCGGTGTTCTTCGCCAATCTCGACCCGCTGGATTTTGCCCAGGAAGGCCATCGGGTGGAGTTTGCCGAACGCGATAACCCGAACTCAGAGCTGGTATTTAAAGGGATTGTGTACAACGAGATGAAAGGCGCCATGAGTTCGGTGTCGAGCCAGCTCTGGCAAAAACTCTCCAGCCATTTGTTCCCATCCAGCACTTATCATTACAACAGCGGTGGCGATCCGGAATTTATACCCGATTTAACCCACGCCGATTTGGTGGCGTTTTATCGCGAGCACTACCACCCCAGCAACGCCATTTTTATGACCTATGGCGATATTCCGGCTATCGAGCACCACAGAAAATTTGAAGATCTGGCGCTGGCGGAGTTCGACCGACTGGACACCTGTATTCAGGTGATGCCGGAAAAGCGCCTGCATTCGCCCATGCGTGTGGATGACGCCTACCCGCTGGATACCGGCGAAGCGCCGGAGCAGAAAACCCATATCGTGCTGGGCTGGCTGCTGGGCGAGGTTACGGATATTGACAGCTCGCTGGAGGCCAATCTATTAGCCATGCTATTGCTCGATAACAGCGCCTCGCCGCTGCTGCACGCGCTGGAGACCTGCGATCTGGGGCTGGCTCCCTCGCCACTGTGCGGGCTTGAAGACAGCAACTATGAGATGAGTTTTATCTGCGGATTAGAAGGCGCCGAGAGTGACGCCACCGCTGAAGTGGAAGCGCTTATTCTGAATACTCTGCAGCAGGTGGTCAAAGACGGCATACCCCAAGAGGATATAGAGGCCGCCCTGCATCAACTGGAGCTGTCTCAGCGCGAAGTGGGCGGCGACGGCTATCCGTTTGGGCTGCAATTAATACTCAGCGCCCTCACTGCCGCCACCCACCGGGGCGACCCTATTGCCCTGCTGGATGTGGAATCTGCCCTCACCCGCCTGCGAGAAAAAATCCAGAGCCCGGACTTTGTGGCTAACAGCCTGCACAGCTTGTTGCTGGATAACCCGCACCGCATTACCCTGACCCTGCGCCCGGATGAGCGCTTTTCGGATCATGTGCGCGTCACCGAAAAACTGCGCCTGGCCCGTATTAAGGCCGGTCTCGACCGCGAAGGCTGCCAACAGATTATCGACTTAAGCCATGCATTGGACGCCCGCCAGCAGCAAAAAGATGACGACGATCTCTTGCCCAAGGTTACCCTGGACGATATCGCCCCCGAACTGCCTTACACCGCTGGCAGCCATGAACGCTTTAATGGCTATCCTCTGCGCTGCTACAGCGCCGGTACCAATGGGCTCATCTACCAGCAACTGGTTATCAGCCTGCCTACACTCAGCGAGCGCGAGCTGCAATTGCTACCGCTGTACGCCGCCTGCATGACCGAGCTGGGTGTTGGCGAGACTGATTACCTCAGCGTACAAAAACGCCAGGCGCAGTGCGTGGGTTCTATCAGTGCCCGCAGCAGTATTCGTCAGATAGGTGCGGATCCTGCCCATATTCGCGGCTTTTTAACCCTGTCTTTTAAATCTCTGGCCAGAAACGCCGAAGCCGCCAGCCAATTGCTGCAAGACACCTTGCTACAGGCCCGCTTTGATGAGCTTTCGCGCATTCGCACCCTGGTAGCCCAAATGCGCTCACGGCGCGAGCAGAGCGTTACCGGCAGCGGCCACGGCCTGGCCATGACCGCCGCATCGGCTGGCATCAGTGCTATTACCCGCCTGCAACACCAGCAGAACGGGCTGGCCGCTATCGCCTGGCTCATTGCTTTGGATAAAAGCCTGAATGATGCCGATGCTCTGGCAGCACTTGGCGCTGAATTTGAGGCCTTACACCAGAGGCTAAACGAGGCACCCCGGCAATTTTTGCTGGTGGGCGAGCAGGAGCAGCTGGATCACTACCGGAGTATTTTGTCTGAGGTGTGGCCCGAGCACGCCGCCACCGCCACCGACCCACTGACCTTGCCACCGGTGCATGAACCGGTGCGCGAGGGCTGGATTACCAACACCCAGGTAAATTTTTGCGCCAAGGCCTACCCCACTGTTACCAGCGAGCACCCGGATGCAGCGCCGCTGACGGTACTCGCCGGCGTGTTGCGCAACGGTTATTTGCATCGCCGCATTCGCGAACAGGGCGGCGCCTATGGTGGCGGTGCCAGCCAAGACAGCCTAAGCGGTTCTTTTCGCTTTTTCTCTTACAGCGATCCGCGCCTGGAGGAAACTCTGGCAGACTTTGACCAGAGTCTTATCTGGCTACTTGAGAGTCCGCCAACTGCTGAGGAAATCGAACAGGCCATTCTCGGTGTCATCAGTAGTATTGATAAACCTGGCTCACCGGCCGGGGAGGCGCAGCAGACTTTTCAGGCTGAGTTATTTGATCGCAGCCGCGAGTTGCGTGAACAGTTTCGCCGCCGGGTGCTCACGGTTACCTATGAAGACCTCACCCGGGTCACCACCCGGTACCTGAAACCCGCCACAGCCAGCATGGCCATTATCACCGGCCCCGGCCACAAGGAGCAGCTGGCAAAACAGGGGCTCGCCATTAAAACCCTGCAATAAGGTGGCTTTGCGTGACGCTGGGCGTGGTTTTCGTGGCCAATGTGTTCTAGTATTGGCTTACAAAAGCGACCTGCTTGCCGGGCGCAGCTGGGGCACCCCATCGGCAGTAATGCTGTTGGGGGCACAGGTATACAATAAATGACATCCCAGCCACCGGGAATCAGGATGAAAAACGCAGCAATGCTGGAATCTAGCTCTCTCACCAACCCTGGGCGCAAGCGCAGCAATAACGAGGACTGCTTCCTCAGTTTACCCGAACATGCTTTATGGATGGTAGCCGATGGCATGGGCGGTCATGAGGCGGGCGAAGTTGCCAGTGCCATTGTCCGCCAAACCCTGCAAGAACATCCCAGCGAAAGTTTGCAACAGTCGATTCAGGCCGCCCATCAAGCGGTACTGCGCGCCGCTTCCGACGGGGTCGGCGCCGAGGGCATGGGCTCGACCGTGGTCGCGTTGAAAGATCACGGCAAGGGCTATGAAATTGCCTGGGTCGGCGACAGCCGGGCCTATGGTTGGATCCCTGGCAGCGGTCTGCAACAGCTCACCACCGATCACTCTTACGTACAAATGCTGTTGCAATCGGGGGCTATTGATCCAAGCGACGCCAGCAACCATCCGGATAAAAATATTATTACCCAGTGCCTGGGCTCACGCGAACTGGACGTGGTGGAGGTAGATATCGTACGCGGCCAGTGGCAGCCGGAACAGTGGATTTTGCTGTGCAGCGATGGCCTCACTGACGAGCTCAGTGATCAGGATATTTCCCGGATACTTAAAGCCGCTGATACGCCGGCCACCGCAGCGCGTGAACTAATGGCAGCGGCTTTAAGCTCGGGTGGCCGCGACAATATTACCCTGCAAGTGATTGCCGCACCCACGCAACAACACAGCCTGCTCGAACGCCTGCTCGACTGGGTGCCCATTTTTACCGTCAACCGACGCTGGGATGCAGCTATTTACGGCGCAGCCATTGTCACCTTGGTGGCCTTGCTCTACTGGACCGTATTTCGATAAACCATGCATATTCCCGGCTATAGGATAATTCGCAAAATCAACCACGGTGGCATGTCCACTGTGTATCTGGCTATCCAGGAGAGTGTCGGCCGTGTGGTGGCGCTCAAGGTGATGTCGCCAGCGCTCAATGGTGACCCTACCTTTAGTGAGCGCTTTCAGCGCGAGGCCAATATTGTCGGCCAGTTATCGCACCCCAACATTGTCTCTATTTACGACATCGGCAGGCACAACAGCCTTAATTATATCGCCATGGATTATCTGCCGGGCGGTTCTATACACGACAAGATGCTGGACGGTATTGATGAGGAGTTAGCCTTGCGTATTCTGCGCGAGATCGCCTCGGCACTGGATCATGCCCACAGCAAAGGTTATGTGCATCGCGATATCAAACCGGAAAATATTTTATTCCGCGACGATAACTCCGCCATCCTCACCGACTTCGGGGTTGCCCGTGCGCTGCTCGGCGGCGCCCGTCATACTCATGCAGGTACGGTGGTGGGTACGCCGTATTACATGAGCCCAGAGCAAACTCGCGGTAAAACCGTTGATGCGCGCTCCGATCTTTACAGCCTGGGTATCGTATTTTTTGAAATGCTTACCGGCAGCGTGCCCTATCAGGGTGAAGAGCCTGTAACCATTGCCCTGAAGCATTTGGCCTCACCCATTCCCACCCTGCCCCAGTCAGCCATGCACTTGCAGCCGATACTGGATAAATTGCTTAACAAGGAGCCGGAAAAACGCTATCAACGCGGCAATGAATTGGTGGCCGACCTCGAAGCACTGGAACTGAAAATGCGCAATAGCGAAGGCGTTTATATGCCCTCGCACCAAAGTGTGGGACGTCAACTGGGTAGCCTGTTGTTAATTATTCTTCGGCAAACCTTGTATTTAATACGTACCAAACTGCGCCAGGCTTTCACAGTTTGCCGCTCTTTGCGTTTCACCCGCGAGCGTGGGTT
>DATBNH010000514.1:0-12985 GCA_036554405.1 Cellvibrionaceae bacterium
TAAAAAAATGCCGATACTCGATATTGATGGTTTTGACATTGGGGTTTTCCAGGGTAAAGATACGGCGCTGCTGTAGTTTGGCGAAATCCAGTTTGCCGCCATGGTGTTTTTGCCAGAGAGTTTTGGCAGAACCGTCGGCAAGTGCTATTACCAGCCCTTTGTTAATGCGTTCAAGAGCCACTTTGTTTTCAGTGTGCGTCCAGAAAAAACGCGGAAGTGGGTAGTAGAGTGCAAAACTTTCATCGAGCGCTAAGCCTTCCAGTTCTCGATGGGCTTGCCATTCGGCTTCTATTTCTGTCGCGCCCCGGCAAAATAAATCGATGCGGCCGGCGGCCAGCATTAAAAACAGATTTGCGTAGTTTTCTGATTCAACTACCTGGAAACCATTGTGTTGCAGTATGGCACTGTCAAGCCAGCCAACACCTTGGCCGATGGTGTATTTTTTTAATTCTTCCACGTGTGTTATCTGACTTATTTTCTCGGCGACGTCTTTGTTGACAAAGCACACGCGATAACCGAGAACACCGCGATCAAGCGGGTAGGGCAGATAGGCAAATTCCTGATTGAGCACTTCGGAATAGCTGGTTTTAAAAAACAGATTCTCGGCTTCATTATTGCGCGCCATGCTGATGGCCCGCGGTAAATTCATGGCGAAACCGGGTTGAAGTTGGTAGGGGCCGTATTGCTTGAGGGTTTTTTCGAGCACAAGTCTGAGCAGCTCGGTTTCATAATCGTGGCGCTGATCGGTGGCGCTCTCGGGCATACGGTAGGTTACCACCAGCCCCGTGTCGGTCTCAGCGCTGAGACAGGTTGTGATCAGCAGAAGCAGGCTGAGTAATACCGCGCTATAAATTGGATGGCGTTTCATGATAATCCGTATATGGGCTTATTAGAGAGCATTCTATACGTTAATTGTAAAAGTATAGATGGGTTTTGCCGGTGTATGAGTAAGTATTTATGGCAAGCTAAATGGTCGTATCTCTATCTCGGTTTGTGGGGCTTTGGCCGCTAATGCCAAGTGGCAATTGTCCGCGGTGGGCAGGGGCTTTGCCCAATAGTGTAGTTGCCAGTTACGAGCATTGCCGAGAGCCGGGTCGAGCGTTGCCGATAATTGTTCGGGATGAATGCAGATGAGTGCTAGCCCCTCGGCTATGCCGGTGCCCCGGGCCTTGAAAAAGGCTTCTTTGAGCGTCCAGTAGCGATAAAACGCAGCATAACGCTCGCCGCCTTGTAACTGCTGCAGGTGGGCGGTTTCCTCTGGGTGAAAATATTGCCTGGCAATGGCCAGTAAATCTCGCGTCTTCTGTGGCTGCTCGACATCGACGCCAAGAGGCTGCTCGCCGATGGCCAGCGCTATCCAATCGCCGCTGTGGCTGAGACTAAACTCTATGGCGCCTGTTGCCGGGTGCGCGATAAAGGGCTTGCCACCTGGTTGCAAGCCGAAGCGCACCGCCGCTGGATTGCAGGCAAGCCTGTTGGCGAGAATTGCCCGTAATACCAGTCGGCTGGCTAAAAAGCGCTGTCTGCCGCCTTTAGTCGCTTGTCGCGTCAGCCGTTGTAGTTCAGCTGCACTTAGCCATTGCAAGTGCGTATCGGTGGGTACAACCTGGTTTGTGTTGGCCAGATAAATACAGGTCAAGCGGGAGTCGCCTCTGGTTCGGTCATAACGGCTGTTAATTGTCCGCTGAGCACCAGAGTATCGGCAGCATGCAGGGTGAATTCATACAGCGAGCTGTCGGCATTGTGAGCCAGCATATGTGCGTTAATGACCAGAGGTGCGGCAACCGTGTCCAGCTCGGCTACCGTCGCTGTCAGTTTTGAGGCTACCGCCAAAAAACCTTTACGTGGCGGCCCATCAGCTTTAGGCGGGCTAATGAGTCGGGCGTGGGCAGCCATGGCCTGGGCGGCATACTCAACCCCGGCAAAAACCGACAAAACGCCTTGATCGCGCAGAGGGTTATCTGAGCTCAAATGAGATTCGCTGTGACAGATAATGTTTTTATCGTCCCAGTGAGTGATAGAATCCACCAGTACCATGGGTGCGCGGTGGGGGATCAGTTCGGCAATAGGTGGTGTAGTGGCAGTACTCATAGACCTGTCTGTTGGTGTTATTAATCAAAGGGGCAATCATAACCCATGTACAATCAGTTTAGTGTTAACTCAGATGCCGCCTGTGTGCAGGGGCACTTTCCGGGTATGCCGGTAGTGCCGGGTGCCTGGCTTTTGGGGCGCGCCCACAGCGCCTTGCTGGCGCGTTTTCCGGCTTGTCGGGTGGCGGAGCTGAAAAAGGTAAAGTTTCTGGCGCCTTTGCTGCCCGAGCAGCTGGCAATCTTGAGCATAGATGATAGCCGCTGGCCCCGAATCAAAGTAACGCTAGCCCATGCCGAGCAGTTATTGCTGGAGGCTTCATTTGTGCTTGTGGAGGATGCGAGCGCTCAGTGATCGCGGCTACCACGCGGGTAGCGCAAGGTCAGAACAGCTTCGGGATTCTCTGCCGACAGGGTGATAATGGCGTGTCTGAAGTGATGGCTGGGGCGGGAGCGATCGGCGCTGATACTGTTGGCAAAGGGTTCTTTGGGCCTGCCTTTGTCGTTGGTGGTGAGCAAGCCGTCATCATCCTGATCGACAAAGGCGCGAATTGCGTAGTGCCCAGCAGGAATATCAACTGCTAGCGAAAATTCAGCCGAGTTGGGCAGTGTTTTTTTTATGATATGGGCGGGTTCCGCTTCCCAGTCGCTCGCATCGGCCTGGTAAATGGCGATGTAAAGCGGCAGCCCTGGTACGGTGTTATCCTCAATTTTCAGACGGAATTCGGTGTTTGCAGCCATGGCTGTAGACGTCAGCAGGCTGGCAATAAACAGGTTGGCTAATCTCAAGTGTATGCCCATGGCAGTTATCGTCTGGCCTTTAAGTTATGCTAAACTGGCGGCCAGTTTAGCATGGCCATTGGCCGCATGTAACAATACAGGCAGTGTATCGAGGGGTGGAGATTGCAGGACTCTGGTAAGCAAAAGCGGGTGCTGGTCGTGCACTATTCGCAAACCGGGCAGCTGGACCGTGTGGCACAATCGGTGGTGGCGCCACTGGAGGCCTGTGAGTCGGTTCAGGTGGATTTTTTACCGCTGCGGCCCCAACAGGACTTCCCGTTCCCCTGGCCATTTATACGCTTTATTAATGCTTTTCCCGAGTCCAACTACCAGGTGCCTTGTGCGCTGGCGTTGCAAACGGAGCACTTGGCCGAGCGCTATGATCTGGTGGTGCTGGCTTATCAGGTGTGGTATCTCGCGCCATCTATTCCCGTGTCCTCTTTTTTGCAATCAGACTTGGCTGCACGCCTGTTGGCGGATACGCCAGTAGTGACGGTTATCGCCTGTCGTAATATGTGGTTGCAGGCGCAAGAGAGGGTCAAAATACATTTGGCACGCTTGGGGGCGCCGCTGGTGGGTAATATGGTATTGGTGGATGCCGCAGGCAGCATTGCCAGCTTTTTTGCGACACCTTTGTGGGTGCTGACTGGGCGCAAAGGGCCACACTGGTTTGGCCTGGTGCCACCGGCGGGGGTTGATGAGCAAGAGATAAGTGCGGCCCATCGCTTTGGTGATGCTATCGTGGCGCGCTTTATGGCCGATCAACCGCTGGATGAAACGCTGTGGCAAGGGTTGGCGGCAGTGCAAGTAAACGACAAGTTAATTCTCAGTGAAAAAATCGCCAATCGCAGTTTTTTTCTCTGGGGCAAATTATTTTTTGCGATCGGTGGCCCCGACGCTAAGTTGCGCCAGCCTCTGGCAATGCTTTATGCCGTTTTTCTGGTGTTAATGCTGGTCACCGTAGTACCGCTAACAGCACTCTTGAAATTGCTTTTTGCGCCTTTGCTAAAAAAGCGTATCGCTCAACAGAAACGTTACTATGCCTGGCCTTCTGGCGAGTAAGTCGTGCAATCGGATTGAATTTACACTATGTCAGTAAAACCTGTTTATATTGCCCGTACGGGCAGCTTTTTGCCCAACCAGCCTGTTGCCAACGATCAAATGGAGCAGGTACTGGGGCAGGTGGGTGCGCGACCTTCGCGCTCGCGCAAAATAATTTTGCGCAGTAATCAAATTAATACCCGCTACTATGCAATTGATCCTGCTACCGGTAAACATAACTATACCAATGCCCAGTTGTGTGCCGAGGCTGTGCGTGCGCTGGTGGGCGAGGGTTTTGCGTTAAGCGATATCTCTTGTCTGGCTACTGGCACCAGTATTGCCGATCAATTGATGCCCGGCCATGCCTCTATGGTACACGGCGAGTTGGGTTCTCCACCCTGTGAAATTGCCACTACTTCCGGGGTGTGTGTCAGTGGCATGACAGCGTTTAAGTACGCCTGGCTCAATGTGGCAGCCGGTTGTCATCAGCGCGCTGTGGCGGCGGCCTCTGAGGCGGCTTCATACACCATGAAAGCCGACAACTTTGAGCCGGAAATTGCCAGTAAGATTGCCGCACTGGAAGAAAATCCAGAGCTTGCTTTTGAAAAGGATTTTTTACGCTGGATGCTCTCCGATGGTGCCGGTGCCGTATTGTTGCAGTCTGAAAAACCCCAGGGTCTTGCGCTTAAAGTAGAATGGATAGACAACATCTCTTATGCCAATGAAATGAGCGCATGCATGTATGCTGGTGGACGCAAAGAAGCCGACGGCAGTCTTACTGGCTGGCAGGCGGTGAGCCGCGAAACCTGCAGCGCCGATAGTTTCTTGTCGGTAAAGCAGGATGTCAAACAATTAAATGAACACATTATGCCCTATACCGCCACCCGTACACTGCCGGGCCTGCGTGAAAAATACGGCATTACCCCCGACCAGATAGACCATTTCTTGCCCCATTACTCATCGCATTTTTTTCGCGACCGGTTAGACGCGTGTATGCAGGCGGCCGACTTCGGTATTGATCAGTCGCGCTGGTATACTAATTTGCCGGAAAAAGGCAATACCGGCGCCGCTTCTATTTACATTATGATTGACGAAATGTTTAAAAGCGGCCGCTTGAAAACCGGTGAAAAACTGCTTTGTTATATTCCCGAAAGTGGACGTTTCTCCGTGGCCTATATGCTGTTAACGGTAGTATAAAATTACAAGGAGATTCTCATGCGCGCCGACGAAGTGCCACAGGATCAGTGCAGTACTTATGCGGGTCATAAAAAATTACTCTATGCCAAAGACGCAAGCGGTGGTTATACCGGGGTAAAGTCGTCGGGCTGGGAAGCCGAGGCCACAGCAACTCTGGATGCGGTTGCTCAATTTGAAACCTGGGCCAGTGAAGCGCGTATCGAGGTCGAAGCCGGGCGTAAGTCACCGCTGTATTTTCATATGTTTGATTGCCGTATGGACTTGCCGCTGCTGTGTCAGCTAACCGGGCTTTGGCGCTGGCGAGTCAATCGCCATTTTCAGCCCAAACACTTTTCGCACCTCAGCGATGAAATTCTCTCCCGTTACGCTACTGCTATGGATAGATCCATTAGCGAGATCAAAATCCTGCCGGAAGATCGCTCATGACGTTTCAACATACTCAGTCCGCTCACTGTGAAAGCGGCGTTATCTCTTCTATGCTTACCCAGCATGGATTGCCCATGTCCGAGCCCATGGCCTTTGGTTTGGCCAATGCTCTGGCTTTTGCCTATATTCCTATCGTCAAGCTCGGTGGCCAACCACTTATCGCTTATCGTCTGCCGCCGCGGTCGATTATTAAAAGTTTGTGCAAACGTTTGGGCGTAGGGGTTAAATTCCACAAATTTAAAGATCCTATAACAGCGGCTAATGCGCTAGATGATCTGGTAGAAAAAAATATATTAGTGGGTTTGCAAACCTCCGTGTATTACCTGCCTTATTTTCCCGAGGAAATGCGTTTTCATTTTAATGCGCATAATTTATTGGTGTACGGCAAGCGCGATAATCAATACCAGATAAGTGACCCGGTATTTGAAGGCCCCATGGAAATTGCCCCGCGCGATCTTATTAAAGCGCGCTTTGTGCGTGGCCCATTGGCGCCCAAGGGCTTGATGTATACCATTGAGTCGGTACCGGATAGTATTGATTACCCGCGGGTTATCCGTGAAGCGATTACCAAAAATGTAAAAGTGATGACCGGCGCCCCCTTGCCGGTGATCGGTATTCGCGGTATTCGCTATCTGGCCGGAAAAATCGATAAGCTTAAAGGGAGCGATAAAGAACAGCGCCTGTACCTTGGGCATATTGTGCGTATGCAAGAAGAAATTGGTACCGGTGGTGCTGGCTTTCGTTTTATCTATGCGTCTTTCTTACAAGAAGCAGCTAATAAAATAGGCGATGATACGCTGGCGCAGGCATCCAACAGCATGACTGCTGCTGGCGATCACTGGCGTGAGTTCGCACTGTTGGTAGCTAAAGAGTGTAAGCGAGGTGTCAATATCAACCGCCCCATGCTCTCCGAAAAGCTGCGTGAATGTGCTCGGCAAGAAAACGCAGTTTGGCAAGATTTAAAAGCCTGGTGCAAAACACAAAAGTAAAGGTACGAATGGATTAGGTGCTGGTGCCTTGCTACAAGGCTGGATGGGTTGACGTTGGCTGGGTCGGATTAGCTTGCGGGTAATACGAACAGGCGTAATCCGATCTCACTGAATAGCCACAGCACAATAACAGCCGCTGGCTTTTTTGGCCAAATGAATGCTGGGTTTACCGCCATCCACTAATGCCGTTAGCGCGGCGCCAGATAAAACCCCGTGAGCACAAGCGTCACTGCCAAAAAGCTCTGTGTGGCGTTTTGCCAGCAGGGATTGTTCCTGCGCGTTGGGGGTAAAACACAATTGCAATGGCAAGTGCGGATGGCGCTCCAGCCAAAAGCTCAGGGCCTCCTGGGTGGCTAGATACACGGGTGGGGATACTGTCAGCTTGTTATTCGCTTGGTCATTGCTCAATAGCAGCCAGTGGCTACCTTCATAAAGTGCGGCGGTATCGGTTGCGGCATTTAATCGTTGCAGGTGCTCGGTCACCGGCAGCGCTACCTCATCAAACCCGCCCACCAGCGCGGTACTGATTCGCCCCGCCTGTAAATCCATTGCCGCATGGGCCAGGGCCGCTTCAAAAGATAATTGCTCGTCGGAAACTACCAGAGTATTGCCGTTCACTTGCAGCAGACGAGTCAGGTAGTAACCGGCGGAGTTGCCAAGGGTATTCACAAAATGCAGCGGTTTGGGCAGGGCGCCCTCGCTTTGAATAAAACTCATGGCTGCCGCTGAGGTAGTAACGGCACCAGCGCGGCTAGCGAGATAGACGCCGGTGTCGGCTGGTAGTGTGCGGCCTTGCACACAATTGAGGCCACCTGCCAGACACAGCTGTATATAGCGGTCAATGCGGCGAATACGCTCGCCATGCCAGGGGGCAATTAATTTTTGCAGGTCGGGCAATATCGGGTTAGCGGCCTCGATAATATTGAGCAGATTGTAATGACTGAGAATATTAATGCTCACGCCCGAGCCTCCGCTGCCGGATGATAAATCACAAAGGCGTTATTGTTGCCGCCAAAGGCAAAGCAGTTAAACAGGTAATAACCCTCGGGGGCTATGGTGGTTTCGCGCAACAAATTGATGCCAAGGCCGCCATCGTTGCGTACGCCGGGGTTGCCGGGAAGCTGCCCCCGCGCCAGACAACCCAGGGTTAACGCCAGTTCCAGCGCACCAGAGGCGCCCAAGGTGTGGCCGCAAAAAGGTTTCAGTGCAAAAACCGTGGGCAGCTTATCGCCCAGCACACCTTTTACGGCAGCGGCCTCGGCCTCGTCATTTTTTAGCGAGGCGGTGGCGTGGGCCTTGATGCCCTTCAGTGCAGAGGCTTCTATGCCGCTGTCTTGCAGGGCACTGGTGATAACCCGGCTGAGCTCTACACCATCGATATTGGCCGCGGTTAAGCTGTGGTTGTCGGTGCCGATAGCGCCCCCCGCTAAATGCGGTAAGCCGGCAGGGGCGGCATCCATACCACTGAGTAGCACACAGCCTATGGCCTCCCCCAGCAGCAGGCCATCGCGGTCACTATCAAACGGGTGCATGGCGCCCGAAGGGCTAATTAGGCCCAGCCCGGCAAAGCCCAGTACACTGGTGTGATTACCCCATTCCAGGCCGATCACCAGTGCGTGATCGGCAAGCCCCGCTGTAATCAGCCGCTGGCCGTAGAGCAGAGCATTGGCGCTGGAGGTACAAGCGGTACTGTAGGTGTAGCGGTAATCGCCAAGTTCAAGCTCGGTGGCCAGACGATCCGCCAGTTTGCCATAACCGATAATGGGCATAGGCACTGCCGCCGCGCCGCGCCGCGTGAGATCCTCTCGGTAGAGGTCTTCGGATACTTGCACATCAAACGATGATGAGCCCAGCAATACCGCCGTGCGCTGGCGTGCAGAAGGGCTGAGGCCGGCTTTATTGAGCACGCCCGTGGCCACCCGGTTAAGGGTTTGATAGATATCTCCTGCAGCGGGCGGCATGGCAAAATAGGGCAGGCTTAGCGGTTCACGCAAAAAATCGTAGTGGCGCACACCGGGCGGCTGGCCACCGGCCAGCAAGGCGTCAACGCAGGCGTCGGTTCCGCGACCCAGCGCGCAGTGGGCGTCATAGGCGTGGATAGTGGCCGGCATTACTCGCGTTTATCCACAATGGTCTGCGCCAATGCGTTGATTGAGGCCAGCGCTTTACGCGCCTCGGTAGAGCCTTCAATACGCACCCCGTATTGGTTTTTCACCGCCATGCAAATTTGCAGTACATCGAGGGAGTCCAGATCCAGATCGCCACCCACCAGCTGTTGCTCGTCACTGATATCGTCGGGCGTTAACTCGTCTTTATCGCACTCTTCAATAATCAATTGTTTCAGCGCGTGTTTAAGTTCTGCATCAGCTTCAGCCACGAGGGTTGCTCCTTTTTAAAATAACAGCTGCCAGTGTCGCCAAAATAAGGCTGAGCAGCAATAAGCGAAAACAGTGTGCGGCTATGTCGGTTATGCCACCGCCTCTAACCAGCACCTCCAAAAACCCCGCCAGTGCCCAACTCATGGGTGATAACTGGGAGATGGTCTGCATAGCGGGCGGCATAATAAAAGCGGGAATCATAATACCGCCCAAAGCCGCCAGCAAAATATTGAGCCCGCCACTGACCACAGTGGCCTGCTCTACAGTACGTGCCAGTGTCGCTATCAGACTAGCGAGGGTCAGCGCCGCGACACTGGTACAAATGCCCATCACCAGCAGTGCCGGCAGGTTTACCGCTAGCGATAAACCTCGGGCGCCCAACAGAGGCAGTAAAAAAGCCCCGAGCAGTAACATTAACAGCAGTTGCAGCAGGTTAATCAGGCCGTAGGGCGCAAGTTTGGCCAGGTAAATCACGCCAAGTGAGGCGCCCAGGGTTTGCAGGCGCATTAAGGTGCGCTGGGAGCGCTCCTGAATCACTGTTGTGGATAGCGGAATGGCGATAAAAAACATGGCAAAAATCAGCCAGCCGGACACATTTTGCTGTACAGCCGTGGGTGTGGCGCTTAAGTCTGCATCGACTCGGCCAATAAAACCCTCGCGCATCAACTCTTCGCGGGCATAGTCGTCGTCATAACCCAGCTCATCGGCAATGCGGCGGGTGTAAAAACTGGCGAAGGCCTGGTGCACGGCGGCGCTTATCAGTTCTTGCTCGCGTGCGCCCAGCTCCGGGGCAAAACGCAAGTGCACGCCCCGGGCGTTGGGCGTATCCAGTGCCTGGTCAAAATTGGCGGCGATAATCAGCGCGTAGCTTTTATCGGCAAGATTTAGTTCAGCCTCAGCGTGCCCTTCGGTGAGGTCAAATAGTGATGTTTGCGACAGTGATTGGACAAAGCTGCTGGCGGCGGGGGTGTTGGTTTGCTGTACCAGGTAACCCTTAAGTTGAAATTGTTCGTTACCACCAAAGCGCTCGGCGAGTGCCAGCGACATAATCACAATAAAAATAGCGGGCATTAAAAACAATAACAGTAGTGCGTGCCAGTCACGCAGCAGCAGGCGCAGCTCTTTGTTGAGCGAGGCGATAAACGCAATCACGGTGCTGGCCTCCTGCCACTGGTGATGGCCAGGTATACTTCCTCTAGCCGCTGGGTGCCGTAGCGTAATTGACTGTAGTCCACATGCGCCGCTTCCAGCGTGCTGAGCAGGGTGGCAGGCGTGGTACCGGGGGGCAAGGTAAAACACCACCAGTTGTCATCGCCACGGCTTGCCTGAAAGCTTTGCAGCAGCTCGGGGCTGGGAATTGCGGTCAGTTTTAGATAAATTTTCTGGTGTTCCTCGCCAAGAAGATCGCCCATGGCGCCGCTTAAGATCAGTTTGCCTTCATATAAAAGTACCACTTTGTTGCACAACCGCTCGACCTCGCCTAAAAGGTGTGAGGTGTAAATTATGGCCATGCCTTCGCGGTTGAGCTGGCGAATAATATCCAATAGCAGTTTACGGGTTTCGGGGTCTACATTGGCGGTGGGCTCGTCGAGAATCAGCAAGCGCGGCCGGGTAAGCAGGGCAATAGCAAAATTAAGACGGCGTTTAAGCCCACCGGAATATTCACCCGCCCGCTGCTGCTGTACAGCTTGCAGGGCGCATAAACTGAGCGCGCGATCTATGGCCGTGTGCGCGGCTTGCCCGGCAAGGCCGACAATACCCGCAAAATAGGCAAGATTTTCCCGGCCGCTCAGGCGCGGATAAAAGGCGTATTCTTGCGGGACTAAGCCAACTTGACGATTGCCCAGGGCAATGGGTTGGCCGTCGAGGGTGATGCTGCCAGCATTGGGCGTCAACAGGCCGGTAATCAGCGACACCAAGGTGGTTTTGCCCGCGCCATTGGGGCCGAGCAGGCCCAGAATGTCGCCGCTGTCCACATCGAAAGCGATGTCCTGAAGTTGCGGCTGTTGCTTTCGGTAACCGAAGGTCAGCTGATTGACATGCAGCAAGATAATCTGCCTCTTGGCTCAAAAGGCGCCACTATACCGCCTTTACGCTGAATTGCCGATAGTGACGTGACACCGGTCTGAGTTAGAATAGCGGTTGTGTACATTTGCCGTCTCGGCTATTAGTATGCGCGCCGGCAAGGGCGAGCGACTACTTTGGAGCAGATTGGTAGGGTGCGTTTGGGGCGCATCGGTTCCGGGAAGAGAGTGAGCGGCAATAATAACGAGCGGATAGGGTATGGATGTATATATAGCGCAAGTACAGGCCTGGGCGCCTGGCCTTGACAGCCTGGCTGCCTGGCAGCAGTGGGCCGCGAGCGCTCGGGCAATTGTCAGCGACGATAAGCCCGAAGCGCGTCAGGTGCCCGCTATGACCCGCCGTCGGTTGACCCGCTGGGGGCGCCAGGCGCTGGAAGTGGCTATGGCAGCAGATGGCGACGTCGATGCGCACACGCCGGTTATTTTCAGTTCGCGCCACGGCGATACCGAGCGGACCTACAAACTGCTCGAAGCGCTGGCCGATGCCGAGCCGCTCTCTCCCAATGCGTTTAGTTTGTCGGTTCACAATTCGGCCCTGGGTATTTACACCATTCTCGCCAACCGACACGCGCCGTCGCTGGCGCTGGCGGGCGGCCGCGAAACCTTTGCCCAGGCCTGGACCGAGGCATATAGCTGGCTGGCCACAGGCACCGAGCAAGTGCTGTTGGTACATACCGATGAACCCTTGAGTGATTTTTACCGTGCCGATGCCGATGAGCAAGAGCTGCCAGCGGCGCTGGCACTGCTGTTGAGTGCTGCGCCCCGCGACGGTGCCGTCAAAGTCAGCCTGAGCTGTACCGATGCGCCCGAGGCCTATTTGCCGCGCTCGCTGATGTGGGAGTTTTTGGCCTGGTGGCATGGACCCAAGAACCAACTGCAGGTGCCCGTGGGCCAGCATTTATGGAGCTGGGAGCGTCATGCGGGCACGGCTTAACTACTGGGCCGATCGCCTCTGGCGATTGTTCGCCACCGGGTTTTGTTTTTTTGTATTCTCCGCCGGCGGGGTGATACAAACACTGTTAGTGGTGCCTTTTATCTACGCCATGCCCGGCTCCGAAGAACAAAAAGCACGAAGAGTACGGGCACTGCAGCGGCGCACCTTTGCCAACTTTGTGTGGTTATTAGGCGCTGTGGGGGTGATTCGTTTTCGGGTACACAACCGCGAGTTGGCCGAGCGTTCGGCGGGTTGCCTGGTGATTGCCAACCACCCCACCCTGGTGGATGTAGTGATTTTGTATGCCACCTTGCCCAAGGCCAACTGCGTGGTCAAAGGGGAGCTGTGGCGTAACCGCTATTGGCGCGGGGTGCTCAAGGCGGCGGGTTTTATCAGCAATGATAACGCCGAAGATTTACTGGCCGGTTGCCAGCGCGCGCTGGATAGGGGCGAATCGGTATTGATCTTTCCGGAAGGGTCGCGCACCGTGCCCGACAAGGGGCTGGATTTTAAGCGCGGCATGGCGCAGGTAGCGGTGCGCACCCATGTGCCCATTATGACTGTATTTATTACTTGTAAGCCGCTGACACTGACCAAACAAACACGTTGGTATCAGATTCCGCCCCGATGCGCCGATATTGATGTGTATTTTAAAGAGGTGTTGAGGCCACAACAGTTGGTATCAAGTTATGATGACAAGCCAGCGGCAGCCCGCCAGTTAACGAGTTTTCTACAAGATTATTACCAAAAAGGTTTAAAAGCATATGACTGATATTGCAGTGGACATCAAACAGATGATTATTGATGAGTTGGAGCTGGAAGACATAGAGGCGGCCGACATAGAAACCGATGCTCCGCTGTTTGGCGATGGCCTGGGGCTAGACTCCATTGATGCCCTGGAGCTGGGCCTGGCGCTGCAAAAGCACTTTAATGTTAAAATCGACGCAAATTCTGAACAGAATAAAGCACACTTCTACTCTGTGGCCACCCTCAGGGATTTTGTGTTGGCCCAGCAACCGTAAGACGAGTTGGTAATATGACTAAAGATGAAATATATGCCGAGCTGAAA
>DATBNH010000595.1:0-11590 GCA_036554405.1 Cellvibrionaceae bacterium
AGTTTAAAATGCAGGGCAGGTTTTCGCTGATAGCGACGCGCTTGTTTTCTCTGACTGCTCGCCCCGTCTAGTCCACCAGCTGAAGATACTCCATTAAATCGAAAGGAATATGCTGGGGTTTGTTGGTGATATGCTTGTTGCCGAAAAAGGACAGTAATTCAGCCATTTTCAAGGGTTCCCGTTTGTCATTGTCATTACGTGGTAGCTGGGTATTTGCCAGGTTTGTAGTGGCAGGCTCTACACCTCTTCCCTCCCTTAAACCGCCCCTTTAAATGAATTAAGACGGTATTTGTCTCAGGAGTTCCCGCACTTAGTACTACGGTTTTTCCAATCTTGAGGGAATTTTACCGGTGAATTAGGTAGACTGGTCCGGGAATTTGTATCGATCCAACAATCAATCTGACACTTTTACTATTATACAAGTGATGCCATGTCTACTCAGCCAACAGTATCAGTAATCATAGCCGCCTATAACCGCCCGAGCGTGGTCAGTATCGCGATTAAAAGCGTGCTGAACTCAGATTTCCAGGATTTTGAGCTGATCGTGGTAGGCGATGGCTGTAATCAGGAGACCGAGGAGGCGATCGGTGCTTTCCCCGATCCGCGCATCCGCTTTTACAATTTGCCCGAAAACACGGGTCATCAATCCGCTCCCCATAATAAGGGTGTCGATATGGCCTGTGGTGAATTCATCCTCTTTCTCAACCAGGATGATCTCTATTTTCCCGACCATATATCCAGGCGTGTCGCCTTTATGCGGGAAACCAGGGCCGATATTTCATGGTCGCCCATCTTGCTTCTGCAACGCACCGCCTTAAACCATGGGCCTGTGAATGCTTATAAAGACCGCATCGTGATCGATGGTGCCGTTTCTGACAACAAATTCGATCCGAATGTCTTTATCGTCTCATCCTGCTGGGCCGTCCGGCGCGAGATTTTTTCAGCAGTCGGATCGTGGCTGCCGATCAAGAAAACGCGCCTCTCGCCCTCCCAGGAGTGGCTTTTCCGCGCATGGAAACAGGGCTGTGATATCCGCTATCACCGCGAGGCCTCAGTTCTGTGCATTCATTCCGGGGTACGCCCCTATAGCTATATCCACGACGGATCAATCGAACATAAGCGCGCATGGGAATGGATATCCGCGGGGTCGGACGCGCGAATTCGTGTCTTGAACGCGGCACTAGTAGAAATGGCAGGTCGTGAATATTTATGGCGACACAAACTGGCGGGCTTTCAAAAGCCCTTACTGTCCTTCGCGCGGCGCATTGCGCAAAAACTCGGTCACCACCCCGATGCGTTTCAACGGCTCATTGAGGGGCTTGGCAAAGGCGCATGGGTCAACAGCCATACCAAATTTACCCGGGGTACTCCGCCGGTTTTGGCGGTAGGGAAGCCGGTTCCGTTTTCAGCCGCTTGTGCAGAAGAACATGTGGGGATTGGCTGGCATGATTTTGAGAAAGAAGGCGCATGGAGCGAACTTGAAACAGCGGAATTGTTTTTTTCTACTGAGCAAGACGCTCAGACGATTGTCCTTTCGGGTCATCCGTTCAGGCGTGAAGACAAAGTGACTTTCACGCTCAATTCCGATCTGGAACATGAGGTCAGCTATAGCGATAAACCCCAAGAGGTCGCGATCCTGATCCCTAAAAAAGGCCAGCATCTTCTGACCATCACGATCGCCAACCCAACATCACCGGCCGAGCTCGGCTTGTCCGATGACTCAAGGGTACTGGCTTTCTGGTTGTCATCTATCAAAATCGCGGATAAGCCCGTGTCGCAGGCCACCCCTCAATCCGGATGATCGAGCAGTGAGAATCTTCAATAAAATGATGCAAGTCATACTGGCCCGCCCTAGCGGGTGGATTCCCCGGGTTATGTTATTGGGGGCAGGCTAGATTGCATGGGTATAACCGCTGGGGGCGTAAAGATCATGACATATGTCATGGTTAATTGATGATATAACGCTATTGGCCGGTAGACGCCGGAGTGTCATAGTGTAATGGCAGGTGGGTGTCGGGTTACTGTCGTTATTGTTGTAGGGCGGTAGCGTGTAGCCTAGGGGTATTGGATTCAAAGATAGCCGGTAAACAGACAGTTACTTAAGGTTGAGTATGAATAATAAAAGTGAGCTTTTATCGCAACTGCGTATTGATCGCGAGGATGAGCCGGAAGCGTCCGCCAAGTGGCCCTGGTTTGTGGGTGTGGCTGTGTTTTTATTGGCGCTGGTACTGGGTTTTTGGTTGTTGTCATCACCGGATCCGGTAAGCGTAGACATTCAACGGGCGCGGGTAGTGAGTAATAACAGTGCGGGCGCCAGTGTGCTGGATGCTACCGGCTATGTTACCGCTCGGCGCTATGCCACGGTGTCTTCCAAGGTCACCGCCAAGGTAATGGAAGTGATGGTGGAAGAGGGCATGGAGGTGGAAGAGGGGCAAATAGTGGCACTGCTGGACGATTCCAACACCCGCAAAAATCTGGCGTTAGAAGAAGCGGGCCTGGCGCTGGCCCAGGCGCAGTTGGCGGAAACCCGCACACGCTTAGAAGAAGCCGAGCGCAGTAAGAGTCGCGTCGAGGAGATGTTTCGCCGCGAGCTGGTGAGCGAGTCCGATCTGGATGTGGTAAACAGCAACTTTATGTCGCTACAGGCACAATTGGATGCGCGTAAGGCGCAGGTACTGAGTGCCCAACGCCGGGTAGAATTGCAGCAGCAGTTTTTGGATGATATGACCCTGCGTGCGCCTTTTAGCGGCGTGGTGATTTCCAAAGATGCCCAGCCGGGCGAAATGATCTCGCCGGTGTCTGCCGGTGGCGGTTTTACCCGCACCGGTATCTGTTCGCTGGTGGATATGCAGTCGCTGGAAATTGAAGTGGATGTGAACGAGAGTTATATCGAACGCGTCAAGGCCGGACAACCCGTGGTGGCGACACTGGAGGCCTATCCCGACTGGAAAATTCCCGCCCGTGTGATTGCCATTGTGCCCACCGCCGACCGGCAGAAAGCCACGGTGCGGGTGCGGGTGGGCTTTGAGCAATTGGACCCGCGCATTCTGCCGCAGATGGGGGTGAAGGTCGCTTTTTTGGAGGAGGCCGCTACATCGGCCACGGCTGACGATACACGCCAGGGTATTGTTATACCCGCCGGGGCCATCGTGCGCCGCGATGATAAAACCTGGGTTTTTGTGGTGGAGGGGGGCTTAACCGAGCTTCGTGCCATCACCGTACAAGCGCGCAATTCGCGTGAGTACTGGGTTGAAGCTGGCCTGGCGCCGGCAGAGCAATATGTTGTTAATCCTCCGCCACAGTTACAAGCAGGTGTAGCGGTCATTTCTGAATAATAAAAGCAGAGCAAGGAGTAATAGATATGTCAGACGCACATCAAGCGGAGCAAATGCCGCAGAATCAAACCGCCAGCAGTGACGAGGTACTGGTGGAACTCAAGGATATTAACAAGGTATATCGCAAGGGCAAGGAAGAAGTTCCGGTGTTGTCGGATTTGAATTTGACCATCAAGCGTGGTGATTTTCTGGCGCTGATGGGGCCGTCCGGTTCGGGAAAAACGACGTTGTTGAATTTGCTCGGCGGGCTGGACAGCCCCAGCAGTGGCTCGCTGACCATTGCCGGTGAACGTATCGATAAAATGAGCTCGGGGCAGTTAACCCGCTGGCGCGCCCGCCATGTGGGATTTATTTTCCAGTTTTATAATTTGATGCCGGTACTCACCGCCGCGCGCAACGTGGAGTTGCCCTTGTTGCTCACCAAACTGTCCGCAAAAAGGCGCAAACAAAACGTTATGGCCGCGCTGGAGTTGGTGGGGTTGAAAGATCGTGCCAAGCACACGCCGAGCGAACTTTCGGGTGGTCAGGAACAACGGGTCGCTATTGCCCGTGCTATTGTATCTGACCCGGACTTGCTGTTGTGCGATGAGCCCACCGGGGATCTCGATCGCGCTACCGCCGATGAAATTCTGGCGCTGTTGCAAACACTCAATCGCGAGCAGGGCAAAACCATTGTTATGGTGACCCACGATCCGCGCGCGGCCGATCACGCCAAACAGACCCTGCACCTGGATAAGGGCGCGCTGATAACGGGAGCCTGATCATGAAATATCTGTATTTCATCTGGAAGAATCTGATGCGCAAGAAACTGCGCACCACCTTAACGGTGCTCTCGATTGTGGTGGCGTTTATTCTGTTTGGTGCCCTGGGCTCCATTAAAGCGGCCTTTACCGAAGGCGCGGATATTGCCGGTGCCGACCGGTTGGTGACAATTCATAAAGTGTCGCTCATCCAGAGTTTACCCTATAGCTATGTTAATCGTGTGCGCAGTCTTGAGGGTGTGTCCAAGGTTACCTGGGCCAGTTGGTTTGGTGCCTACTACCAGGAGCCGCGCAATCAATTTGCACAAATGGCGGTGGATGCCGAAAGTTATTTTGATGTCTACGCCGACATGCTCAGCTTGCCCGAGGAGCAAATGCAAGCCTGGCAAAATAACCGCATTGGCGCAGTGATTGGCACCAGTCTGGCTGAGCGCTTTGGCTGGAAAGTGGGTGATCGCATTCCGCTGTTTTCCATGTTTGATCGCGAAGGCGGCGATCGTGTGTGGGAGTTTGAAATTGAAGGTATTTTTTCGGCCGACACCGGTGCCGACAGTGGCAGTATGCTCTTCCATTATGAGTATTTTGATGAGGCCAAGCAGTGGGATAAAGGCACTGTGGGCTGGTTAATGATTGAAGTGGATGACCCTGACAATGCGGCACACGTGGCAGAAAACGTGGATGCGCTGTTTGTCAATTCGCCAGCCGAAACCAAAACCAGCACAGAAAAAGCTTTTATGGAATCCTTTATGTCGCAGTTTGGTGATATTGGCACCATTACCAGCCTGATTCTGGGGGCGGTGTTTTTTACCATGCTACTGGTGGCGGCCAATACTATGTCGCAGGCTGTGCGCGAGCGCATTCCGGAAATGGCTATTTTGAAAACCCTGGGTTTTTCCAACCAGTCGGTGTTGTTGATGATTCTGGCAGAGTCGGTGCTGATGGCACTGCTCGGCGGCCTCTTGGGGCTGTTGTTGGTGTGGTTTTTGATAAACGGCGCCGCTGCCGAGGTGGCCGCCTTTTTGCCTGGCTTCGGCATGCCCTCCAGCGTCTGGGTTAACGGCTTGGTAGCGATTGTTATTCTGGGCGTATTAGCGGGGCTGCTGCCGGCACTACAAGGCATGCGTTTAAATATTGTTGCGGCACTGGGGAGACGATAATCATGAACGGATTAACACAACTGGTAACCGTATGCGCGATGAATATTCGCAATCTTCCCCAGCGGCTGGGCTCTTCCTCGGTGGCGATTTTTGGTGTGGCCTGTGTGGTGGGGGTGTTTATTGGCGTGCTCTCTATGGCTTCGGGTTTTCAGCGAACCATGACCATGGCGGGCGCGAGCGACACCGCCATTCTTATGCGCTCGGGTGCTACCTCTGAACTCAGCAGTGGCATGGGCTATGAAGAGACACAACTGATTGCCCAGTCGCCGGGGGTCCTCAAGCGCGACGGAGAGCCGGTCACATCGGCGGAACTCTATGTGATTGTGGATATTCCCAAGCGCGCCACTGGAGACAGTGCCAATGTGCCCCTGCGTGGGGTGCAGCAGGGTGCCTTTGCGGTGCGCGACAATATTGAGTTTATCGAGGGTCGTAACTTTGCCACCGGTCGCAATGAACTGATTGTCGGTCGGGGGGCGCACCAGCAATTTTCGGGGCTGAATATCGGCGAGGTGGTGCGTCTGGGGCAGACCGAGTGGACGGTGGTAGGCATCTTTAGTGCCGGTGGCGGCTCCTCGGAGTCGGAGCTCTGGGCGGATGCCAGTACCGTACAGTCGGCTTATCGTCGCGGTAACAGTTTTCAGAGTGTGCGCGTGAAGCTCGAGTCTGATCAGGCGCTGGAAACTTTGCAGGCCGCCATAGATGCCAACCCCCGGCTGGATATGGATGTGCAGCGCGAGACTGAGTATATGGCAGCCCAGGCCGAACCCTTGAGCAAATTTATCAAGGCCATTGGCTATCCGCTGGCGGTGTTAATGTCGCTGGGCGCTATTTTTGGTGCTATCAATACCATGTATGCGTCGGTGTCGGCGCGCACCCGGGAGATAGCCACCCTGCGGGCCATCGGTTTTGGTGCGTTTCCGGTAGCGGTATCGACGCTGGTGGAATCGCTGATGCTGGCATTGATTGGCGGAGTGATTGGCGCCGTGGTGGTGTTTTTGATTTTCAATGGCTACACCGTCTCCACCATCAACGGCGCCAGCTTTAGTCAGGTGGTTTTCGACTTTGCCGTCACTCCCGATCTTTTGTATCAGGGCATTGTCGCAGCGGTGGTGATTGGGTTTATCGGCGGCTTTTTTCCGGCCATTCGCGCCGCGCGTTTGCCGGTGGCCACGGCGCTGCGCGAAACCTGAGATTGCCTCGGAAATATACCGCAAGGATGCGGTGTAAGACTGCCGTGCAGATGGCTGTTTTTAAACACTAAAACACTGCTGTCTCATTAATACTGCTGGAAAATACCCACGAACCAGAAATGGCACTATCTTTAGTGTCAAGTTCATCGATTGGACATGAATCAGGTATTCTCTGACGTGACACGCCGTAAATACGTCCAAGTAGGCTGCGAATGCAGCATTCATGCTGCATACGGTCACTCTAGAGAACACCCAATTCATATCCTTAAAGTTAATGGAACAGCAGTGACACTGAAACATAATCGATGGTGAAGTATGAGTATTGGCATACCCACTGATTGAGCAAACCAGCGATAAGTGGCTAGCCGAGTATGTCTGGTAGTCGCTTCTGGTTGTGTTTCCCGACACGGCTATTCCAGCGCCAGAATTTCTCTGGTATGAGCATCTACTATGGCTTGATAGTCTTCGCTCAGAAGAAAGCTGTTATAGGCTTTATTGAAGCGATCAACAAAAGCCTTATTTACAGAGGCTTTGGAAAAAATAAAATAGGCGGGATCGGATGATAATTCAATCCCCGTTCTGACGATCCTGCCCTGATAGCCCAAATTAGATATTTCCTTTAGGCCCGTTAGATAACTTGCAGCCACTGCATCTATGCGACCGCGATCGAGCATTTGCCATAAAAGCAGTCGATCAGGCACCAGCGTCAGCCTGTCTTCCAAGGTAAGGTTTTCCAGGGCTCGTTGAAAATCGGGACCGTAATTTACACCTATTTGTCCACCGAGGGTTAGATCGCTTTCAAGCAGTTCTGAGAAATGATTCCAAGCAGTGGCCTTTAGATTGTCGCTGCGCACAAACACTAGGTTCGGATATGTGTCTCCACGGTTAGCATAGTAGGCAAATTCACGCCGAGCCGGGATGTCAAACGCGCCACTAACGATATCGACTTTGCCTGACTTAAGTGCCAACAAGGCGCGCGCCCAGGGCATATCCACGAAAGTGACTTCACATCCAAGGCTATTCAATACCGCCCGCACAATATCGACGGATATACCACTGACACCGTCTGGGGCGTCAACCGAGGCAAAGGTAAAGGGCGGATCTTCACTCCAGCGAAAGGTTTTGATACAGTCCCCGGCTAGTGCCGACAGCGGGGTCAGCAGATGGCTCAGGATGAAACCGCGCCAGAACCAGCGACACCATTTGGGTGATCTGTAACTCAACTTTATCAGCAAGCGCTGCATCTGCGGTTCCTCTGTGCTGAATTGCAACAGCCTAGTCAATTAACAGTAGATCTACCCCTGTTGTTGCATCCAGAACATGTTGAGTGGTTTGTGGGTAGATGCATAATCACTCTATTGCCCTTTGATATTAGGTATTTTAACCGAAAGCTGCCACCTACTTATTACACTATTTTCAGCCTGAATGGGTTTGAGCCGTTTAACCTGAATTTTACAGCATTTAGATGGCGGGGTTTTAGTAAGCGTTATATGGTCGCGGGATAGGACGCTATTTATAAGCTCTTTTACCAAGGGATCTCTGCTACACTTACCGGGTTTCCTTATTCTGGGTGGCAAAGCTGATGACACGTTATTTTAGGCGTTGGGCGCTAGTGTTGCTGGTGTTACCAACAAGTTATCACACACAAGCACTGGATGTGACAGTCACTACCGCCAGCGGCGAGCGATTGTCCCATACGGTGGTCTGGGCCACACCAGATGATCCCAAAGTGATAGAGCATTGGCCCACCATGCACTATTTTATGGATCAGGTGAATCGTCAGTTTAAGCCCCACATTCTGCCTATACCCAAAGGGGCCAGTGTCAGCTTCACTAACTCCGATACTATTTTGCATCACGTCTATTCATTTTCTCCGGCAAAAACTTTCGAGCTAAAACTTTATAAAAGTAACGAGCGCGAGCCGGTGGTATTTAACCATGCAGGCATTGTAAACGTGGGGTGCAATATTCACGACTGGATGCTGGCCTACATTGTGGTGGTGGATACACCCTATTTTTCTATCACCGATACTCAAGGTATGGCCCAGCTTAGCTTGCCGGAGGGTGTTTATACTTTGTCCATTTGGCACGAGCGTTTCAGTCGATTAGGTGAACCTGAAAGTCAAAAGCTGACTTATCACGGCCAATCGCAACTGCAAGTGAAGATAAAGCAGGCGCTGGCAGCACCCTTGCCATTATTTCATACCGATGAGTTTGATGATTATTAACCGAGCTTTCTATGCCAATTTTCAGGTTCCTTGTATTCACTCTTGTTATCACTAGCTATCATGCTGCTGCACTGGAATGGCATGGCCTTACGCAATTGCGTTTGACCAATGCGGAGAACCCCGAGAGCTGGTTGCAAGGCGGATCTGGCCTTTATCAGTATGATCAGGGCAATAATGGTCTGAATTTGGGGCAGACCTTGCTCTCTGTTCGACAGGATTTATCGACATCCTGGTCGGCGCACGGGGTTGGACATATCAACTCGGGTCCCGATTATTCAGCAGGGTTCTCTCAGGCATTTCTTCGCTACAAACCGCTGTCGGTGAATCGCTATGAATGGCAAGTGGATGTG
This sequence comes from Cellvibrionaceae bacterium, assembly GCA_036554405.1. Lineage (GTDB taxonomy): Bacteria > Pseudomonadota > Gammaproteobacteria > Pseudomonadales > Cellvibrionaceae > Gilvimarinus. The sequence continues at coordinate 9,021 of DATBNH010000595.1, forward strand.
GGTGCGTTTTATCCTGCTATGTCATTGGAGAACCCGGATATTGGCTGGAGCTCTCCTTACCTCTACACTAATTCGGCCATCAACAGTTGGCTTGGCGAAGAGGTGCGGACGGTGGGGCTGGAAGCGTCCTTTAGCCGTCCGGGTCGTCGTTTCCGCTCGCCACATACTTTTGAATGGCGCGCTGCGGTATTTATGGCCAATGATTCGGCAGGCAGTTTGCTGGCTTGGCGTGGTTTTGCCATACATGATCGGCAATCTACCCTTAATGAATCCATCCCCTTTGCCGACAATCCCGCTTTCGACAACACACCTTTGCAGCATCAGGCTAATAACGTTATTCCTTTCAGTGAAGTTGATGGTCGTTACGGCTACTATACGGGTATGCACTGGGATTATTACAAACGCTCACAAATACGTTTGTATTACTACGATAACAACGGCGATCCTGCCGCCCTAAATTATCGCACCGGGCAATACGCCTGGGATACCCGATTTTTCTCAGCGGCTTGGTTGTTTAAAATAACACCTCGCACACGTATTGTTATCCAGGGCTTACACGGCAACACAAAAATGGGACCGAATAATGGTGTGGATAATGACTTCGAGGCTTTTTTTATTCTCTTGAGTCATCAGTGGGGTCAGCATCGCATTAGTGCACGTTATGATTATTTTTCGGTGATTGAACTGGATGACTGGGCGTTTGATCCAAACGACAGTGATGGCGAAAGTATTGCCCTGAGTTGGCGTTATGATATTGATAAGCACTGGCAAGTTGGCGGTGAGGTTACCCATCTTGACAGTTTTGTGGAGAATCGAGCACTCTGGTGGGAGACACAGAGCAATACTCAAAGGCTATTACAATTCAATATTCAATACCGTTTCTAAAATTCGGCTGTGTCGTTAGGGCTTTTTAAACAAGTAGTTAGCCCCTGAGGAAAATTTGTCATTTTATCTGATTTAAAAACCGATTGAGACTATTAACCCATGATCACCAGTTTTATTATAAATACGTTAATAGTGGGAGTAGTGATAATTCTTCACTACGAATTTCTTTATCAATTGACGGCCATTATGCGTGGGGTCGGGTTACATCATCGCCTGCGAGTGCTGCTCGGAGTGACGGGAGCCGTATTGGCTCATGTTGTGGAAATCTGGGTTTTTGGTTGTGCCTATTATTTTATGAATCGGGCCGACGGCTGGGGGCAGCTTGAAGGGAATTTTGATGGCAGCTTGCTTGATTGCATTTACTTTTCTTTCACTACCTTTACCACTCTTGGTTATGGTGACATAGTCGCAATAGGTAATATTCGCTTTCTCGCTGGTCTGGAGTCGCTGACAGGCTTGGTACTTATTACCTGGACCGCGTCATTTTTCTTTTTGGAAATGCAGCGTTACTGGGACCAGAGCTGAACAGGGGACACGGCCTGCTCCGTTGCTGAAGCAGTTTGACACGCAGGACCCTCACCATTCACAATCCTGTAAATGGTCTTTGGCTCGGAGAAATCCGCCCTGCTCTGGGTAGCCGACCTCAATCAAGTGTCGTCGCTTCATCAAACCGGCCGTCTTATAATAAAGAGATCTGCCATGAGCACAATCAGTACACACACTAGCCCCGTGCGCCTCGGTATCATTGGGCTTGGCAATATTGGCCAGCAGCATATCCAGCACATTCGGGCAGCGGTAAGCGGTTGCGAGATCACCGCGCTCTGCTCTCGCCAGCCCAAAGTGATCGCAGGCCTGGAGACCGTTCAACATTTCAGTGACTACCGCCAACTGATGGACTCGGGATTGGTCGATGCTGTGCTTATCGCCACACCCACCATGGCGCATTTTGAACAGGCGAGTTACGCCCTGACCAAGGGGCTTCATCTGTTGGTGGAAAAACCCATTGGGCTGTCCTGCCAGGAGGGTGAGAAACTCCTTAAGCAGTATCAACAAAATCAAACGGTGTTTGCACTAATGCTCAACCAGCGCACCGACCCGCTGTTTGTTGCCATGAAAGAGCAAATCGATAGTGGTGGCATTGGCACCATCCAGCGCACCCATTGGACCATGACCAACTGGTTCCGTCCCGAAGTCTACTTTCAGGTCAGCGACTGGCGCGCCACCTGGAAGGGCGAAGGTGGTGGTTTGCTGGTAAACCAGTGTATTCACAATCTGGATATTTTTCAGTGGATCTGCGGTCTGCCTGTCTCGGTAAAGGGCTTTTGCAGCTTTGGCAAATACCACGACATTGAAGTCGAAGACGAAGCGACGGCTTATCTGCGCTACAGCAACGGTGCCAGTGGTTTGTTTGTGGGCTCCACCGGTGAAGCCCCCGGCATCAATCGCTTTGATATCGTGGGTGATATAGGCACCCTCAGTTTTGACGGCGACCGACTACACCTGATCACCAACAGCGAAGCCACCGGCGAATTTTCAAAAACCACCCGCGATATGTTTGGGATGCCGGCCACCACGAGTCAGGACATTACCCCGGATCGTCAGATCAACCAGCATGCCCGGGTGATTCAAAATTTTGTTGACGCTATTCGCGAACAAACGCCTCTGATTGCCCCTGCCGATCAGGG
>DATBNH010000608.1:0-12148 GCA_036554405.1 Cellvibrionaceae bacterium
TCTTGGCTTCTTTAACGGCCGTTTCCGGCAGGCCGACAATGGTAAAACCGGGCAGGCCGTTAGACAGGTGTACCTCAACGGTCACCAGAGGCGCGTTAATACCCAGTTGGGCGCGGGAGTAAACAATGGCGAGTGTCATAAGCGATCCTTGCTGGGTTGGTGCTCACACTCCGGTGAGCCTTTAGCTAAAATGTAGCGATTCGTCTGCTTCGGGTCAACTCTCAGTAGGGCTTTCTGTGCGCGCTTTAAGCGCATCCATTTCTCGCTCCAGGCTTTCCAATCGCTCGCGGGTGCGTGCCAGCACGGCTGACTGAGCATCAAACTCCTCCCGGGTGACTACCTCCATTTTATTGAGCGCGCTTTGCAGGGCGGCCTGTAGCTGTTGTTTTGGCAACAATTGTGTCGCCCCGGTTAAGCCTTGTTGCAGGTCGTTCAGTAGTTTCTCGCTAAATAAACTCATGTGGGTGCTCCTCGGTTGCCTCTATTGTACACCGGGTAAGGCGCCGGTGGCAGCGCGTAGCATTGTGGTGCGCAATGGCGTCTGCTTCTCGTGTGCGAGCGTGCCTCCAGGCAATTTCGAGCACTAATGGTGCGCACGCATTTGACTCGTGCTCACTTTTGGTGCGGCCGGCTCGAAAATTCTTTGGGAAAAGGCAATAAAAAATGCCAAAAAAAACCTTAAGTATCTGTTTTATTAGCTGTTTTTTTTATTGGCCTGCTCTGTGCAAAGTTGCAGGTGAGTACACAGTAAAGGGTATGGCTGCCTGCCTTAGGGCAGTCAGGGTTGTCTGTGGCGGGTGTTGGCCATGAACAATCATCTTTCCAGTGTTTCCCGCACTCTCGGGTGCGGGTTTTTTCAGGAGCAGATAGATGAAATTGATAACAGCGATTATCAAGCCGTTTAAGCTCGATGTGGTGCGCGAAGCGTTATCCGACATCGGCATACACGGCATGACTGTTACTGAGGTTAAGGGCTTTGGTCGTCAAAAAGGCCATTCGGAGCTCTACCGAGGTGCAGAATATGTAGTGGATTTTTTGCCCAAAACCAAGGTGGAAATTGCCGTGAAAGAAGCGGAATTAGACACCGTTGTCGAGGCGATTACCAAAGCGGCCAACAGCGGCAAAATTGGTGATGGCAAGATTTTTGTGTCTAGCCTTGAGCAAGTGATCCGGATTCGCACTGGCGAAACCGGTGATCAAGCACTTTAAAATTTTTACAACAAACGGGGATTAAGCAATGGAAGAAAATATTTTTCAGTTGCAGTACGCCATGGACACCTTTTATTTCTTGGTGTGTGGCGCACTGGTTATGTGGATGGCGGCAGGCTTTTCCATGTTGGAATCGGGTTTGGTGCGTGCCAAAAACACCACTGAGATTCTGACTAAGAATGTCGCCTTGTATGCAATTTCGTGCATTATGTACATGGTTTGTGGTTACGCCATTATGTATGGCGGCGGATATTTCCTTAGCGGTATCCAGGGCGGAGAAACGCTGGTGGCTGACGCGCTGGCTGCCTCTGTTGAAGAAGGTTTTGACGGCGGTTCTGTGTACTCAGATGCCTCTGACTTCTTCTTCCAGGTGGTATTCGTGGCTACCGCCATGTCGATTGTCTCCGGTGCTGTTGCCGAGCGCATGAAGCTCTGGGCATTCCTTGCCTTCGCAGTGGTAATGACCGGCTTTATCTACCCTATGGAAGGTAGCTGGACCTGGAATGGCGATGCTGTGTTCGGTATGTACGTACTGGGCGACCTGGGCTTCTCTGACTTTGCCGGCTCCGGTATTGTTCACATGGCCGGTGCCTCTGCTGCTCTTGCCGGTGTAATCCTGCTGGGTGCTCGTAAGGGTAAATACGGCCCCAACGGCGAGATTCACGCTATTACCGGTGCTAACCTGCCGCTGGCAACCCTGGGTACCTTTATCCTGTGGATGGGCTGGTTCGGCTTTAATGGTGGTTCGGTTCTGAAGCTGGGTGATATTGCCAGCGCCAACTCTGTCGCCATGGTGTTTTTGAACACTAATGCCGCAGCGGCCGGTGGTCTGGTTGCAGCGCTTATCGTGGCTCGCTTGTTGTTCGGCAAGGCCGACTTAACCATGGCCCTTAACGGTGCACTGGCAGGTCTGGTGGCAATCACTGCAGAGCCTTCTACCCCTTCGGCGTTGGCGGCTACCTTAATCGGTGCTGTCGGTGGTGTGATCGTAGTGTTCTCCATTATCGCCTTGGATAAAATGAAGCTTGATGATCCGGTCGGTGCCATCTCGGTGCACGGTGTGGTGGGTCTGTTTGGTCTGCTGGTTGTGCCTCTCACCAACGACGGCTCCACCTTTGTCGGTCAAATCGTAGGCGCTCTGACCATCTTTGTCTGGGTATTTGTGACTAGCTTGATTGTCTGGGCGATCCTCAAGGCTGTCATCGGTATCCGCGTGACTGAGGAAGAAGAGTACGAAGGTGTTGACCTTGCCGAATGCGGTATGGAAGCCTACCCTGAGTTTACTCATAAGTAAGTTTAGGTCTCACTGCCCGGTTCGCCGGGCAGTTTTAACAAAGTCAATAACTCGGCTTGGATAAGAAAAAGGTTACAGGTAAGATCGCACTGACAGTATTTATACAAAACGTGTTATCTTCAGGCTTTGTGCAACCCGCTTCTGGCTCAAGGCGAGAACAGACGAATAAAGGAATCCATAATGAAACTGATTACAGCTGTCGTGAAGCCGTTCAAGCTCGATGATGTGCGTACCAGCCTCTCTGAGGTCGGCGTACAGGGCATGACGGTTACTGAAGTAAAGGGCTTTGGCCGCCAGAAAGGCCACACCGAGTTGTACCGCGGTGCCGAATATGTTGTTGATTTTTTGCCCAAGGTGAAAATCGAGCTGGCAGTCGATGACTCTATGGTCGATCAGGCGGTAGAGGCTATCACTAAGGCTGCACAAACTGGAAAAATTGGTGATGGTAAGATTTTTATCACACCACTGGAAGAGATTGTCCGTATCCGTACCGGCGAAACCGGCCCGGATGCTATCTAGCCAGATACGGCTTTGCTGGCAGCCAACAGCGGCCAGCTTATGCCTGTAACCCGAAAAGCGGCAGTGATTTCACTGCCGTTTTTTTATGGGCCCTCGTTGGCCTCATCTTTTAGTGCCTGGCGAATCATGCTGACATAACGGCGCTGTTGCATAATAAAAAACGCCGGTAGTACCACCAGCAGCATCAGTATCGCGGCAACGTCTCGAGACAAAGACAGTGCCGGCACCAGCAATCCCATAAACACCGCCGACACGGCAAACATGAGTGCGAAATTCGTCAGGTTGCCACGCCAGCGCGCCATTGCGTTTTGGGGACCGAATACCCTGCGTTTGGCTGCGTCCAGGCATCGTATTTGTTCATCCGCTGGCAATGCCTGCAATTGGGGGAACAGTCTGGCCTCGCGAGGGCTGGTCATATGGGGTTTCTCGTAGCAAATAGCCACAAAGTGTAACGGCAATTGGGTGAGAATGTAAAACTTCTCCTCTTGTGGCAAGGGTAAATAACTAAAGCGAAAGTTTGCCTCTGTAGTAATAAAAATATGTGCTAAAAACAGATGAAATTTTACTAGGAGCCGGCATTTTCTTGCGCTATAAAGAACGCGAAAAGCCGTATAACTGTTGGAGTAAAACTCCCTTGCAACAACGGCATCATGCTACATTTGCTTTGGCTAAATATGTTTGAGGTGGCGCTATGGCGAGTCAATACGAAATGAATGATGAAACTGAGATCGAGCAGGACGCCGACGATATGGATCTGAATGATGATGAGCTCAGCGCATCGGATTCGGATAAAAATCAGCCTCTGGAGGATTTCAATATCGCCTCTCGGCAAAAGCTGCGTGAGGAGCTGTCTCAGCAAATAGAGGCCTTTCTTGCCGGCGGTGGAAAAATCAACGAGGTTGCCACGCCGATGCTCACCGATCGCCCCAGTAAGCCGGCCAGCGAATACTCTGATCGGTTAATGTAAGTCCTTCCGGCAAGCGCGGCGATACTTTCGCCGCGCCTTTATTGCCGCTTCTACGAGGCTTCGGGATCTGCAGAGGTTCCCGGGCTCTTTGCCCCCGCTCGCAAGAGTACAGCTGCGCGGTATTTGCTGCGGCCAAAGCGCATCATCCTGGAAAAATTCTCAAGAGGCACCGGCACATAGGTATTGTCCAGCTCGCTCTGATGAGTTTTTTCGTCGGGGTAGGGGTCGTTAATGTAGGCGAATGCCTCATCCATTGCCACCAGCCAGACCCAGTGGGGCGATTTATTGCGATTCAGTTGATAGGTGCTGATCAATAGAATAATCCGGTAACTCTGTTGCAGATAGGCCGCCAATTTGGCAGCATCAAGATGCCCGGTTATCATTTCGACCTTGGCATTTTGCAGCGCTTCGCTAAAGTGGTGGTGGATGCTTTCGATAATCAGCTTTTTACGCGGGTCGCGCACGCTGTCGACAAAAGGCACGCTATCGCTCGATTGCAGTAATTTAACCTCCATGCCACGCTTGTGAGCGGCCAGCGCTAACCCATGCGGCGAACAACCACCATGACCCTGGGCCATAAAAATAGTGGTGGCGTCTCGCCAGACGTTGAGTTCAGCCATTTGGCTAAGCTCGGTATTTTTATCCAGGTGTGACATAGCCATTAACAGTGCCGCCGGGCCGCAGGTAAACTCTGTGGTCTGGGCATAGTAACGAATGTGTTTAGGCTTAGGCAGGTAGCGGCCCAGAGGTTTTTCCAGGCGCAGGGCATCACCGCCGTCTTCGTAATAACCGGGCAGTCGGCGAATAGGTTTATAACCTAACTGAGTGTAAAGTGTGGTTGCCGCTTGGTTATGGGTGGCTACCTCAAGGCGTAAAAACAGGGCGTCGCGCTTGCAGGCCTCGACTTCCAGTGCCTCCATCAGCATTTTGGCATAACCTTGGCCGCGTGCCTGGGGCGCTACCGCCAGCGAATAGACCCGCGCTAGCGAGGTGCCCCGGTGGTAGAGAATCAGCCCATAGGCCAGAATCGGCTCGCCGGCCACCAGCAAACTGTTTTGGTGAGTCTCCAGAAAGTGGCGAAAGCTGCGCCGGCTTATTTTGTCACTACTAAAACACTGATTTTCCAGTGCCACCAGGGCTTCAAGGTCGTTGAGGCCAGCTTTTCGAACAGAGTCAGACATGCTTGGACTGCCATTAAATAAAACTTGCTTAATGATAAGAGTTTGACACACTGGCGAGCTAAAGGGCACCTCTTGAAGGCTTGCTGATACAGATGAATTTTTTGGAGCATTTACGCTGCTATGGCTGAGTTAAAAATTATTGTGGAAAAAGCCTCTGATTGGGCGGGCCTGTACCCTTCGGCGGATATGGTACTGGCGCAGGATTATCTCACTGAACCTTTGAGTGACGAGCGCGCTCGGGTCATTAACTTGTGCCGGCAGTACGACTATTTAAGCACCGGTTATTACTGCTCACTGCTGGCCGAGGCGCGTGGCCATCAAGTGACGCCTTCGGTAAAGACGTTGCGCGACCTGTCTCGCCGGCAGTGGCTGGGGGTGATTAATCTCAACCGCGATGTGGAGGCCAGCCTTACCGAGGCAGCCCAGGGGCAGACACGCTTTAGTTTACTGGTCTGTTTTGGTCAGACTCGCCTCGGCGCGCTGGCGGATGTTGCCCGACAATTATTTGAGCAACTGGCGGTACCCATCCTCAAGGCGCAGTTTGTCCATAAAGAGGGCTGGCGCATTCAGGCATTGGATGCGGTTGGTATTCATCAGTTAAGCGATACCGAGCAAACCGAATTCGCCGAGGCGTTGGACAGTTACAGCCACCTGGTATGGCGCAAGCCCCGTGCACGTCGAACCTATAAATACGATATGGCCATTCTGGTGGATACCGATGAGCCCTTCCCGCCCAGTAACAGTGTGGCGATTAAACGTTTTATTAAAGCGGCCGCCCGACAAAGTATTTTAGCGGAGGTTATTGGCCGCAAAGATATAGGTAAGCTATCTGAGTACGATGCGCTGTTTATTCGCGCTACCACTTCGGTGAATCATTACACCTATCGCTTTGCCCGCCGCGCTCAGGCCGAGGGGCTGGTGGTGATGGATGATCCCGATTCTATTTTGCGTTGCACTAATAAAATTTATCTGTCGCAACTGATGGATAAACACAAATTGCCGGCACCGCCCACGCGTATTTTAACCAAGGCCGATTTGGGTAAAGAGCAGCAATTAATTGATGAGCTGGGTTTGCCTATTGTACTGAAAATACCCGATGGCTCTTTTTCTGTCGGCGTTAAAAAAGCCAAAACCCTTGAGGAGCTAAGTGAATCTTTAAAAAGCATGTTTAAAGAGAGCGCGCTACTGTTGGCCCAGGCTTATTTATACACCGATTTCGATTGGCGCATTGGTGTATTGAACGGCCAGCCCCTTTACGCTTGCCGCTATTATATGGCCAAAAACCACTGGCAAATTTACCACCATGCTGGCGGCAAAACCGCCTCGGGCAATTATGATGTTATGGCCACCTTTGAAGTGCCCAAGCCGGTATTGCGCGCGGCGGTTAATGCGTCAAAATTAATTGGCGATGGGCTTTACGGCGTGGATATCAAGCAAAAGGGTAAGGAGGTTTATATTATCGAGGTAAACGATAACCCCTCTATCGAGTCGGCAGTCGAAGATAAATATCTGGAGGCCGAGCTTTACGATGCAATCATGACAGACTTCCGCCGTCGGCTTGATGCTCGCTGATAGGTGAAATAACCTGCGGTCAACACAGGCACCTCGCCCGCCACCCGGTAATCCCAAGGTGGCGGGCGATTTTTTTACTCCCTGCGATTACTGCGCACTGAAGGGTTGCTACGTTGCGGCGCGCTGCGCTGAATATTGCGATTGACCGACCTGGTGGGCGAGACATTCTCACTCCGTAAGGATCGGTTCGGAACCTCAGTGCGGGGAGTGCGCTCTATAGTGCCCCGGGTGCGTATTTGTGGCTGCTCTCGAGGCTGCACTCTTGGTTGCTCGCGGGCCTCGCGTACAGGTGCTGTACGCTCTCTTGAGGGCGTGGCATTTTCGCGTATTCTCTCTACCGCAGGCCGGTCTGGATTGGTGGCGCGTGTGCGAATAGTGCTCTGCTGCTCTGTTCTATCAAGGCGCGTGCGCTGATCTCCGGAGTCGCGATTGGCGTCGATAGCGCGGCCTCTAACACTGGTGCGCGATTCCACTGAACGCGAATTAGCGGTTTGCCCCTCCAGACGCTGTCTGATAACCCGGTGGTGTTCGGGGGTGCGCATCCGAGTGTTGTCAGCATTGGTGCGGCTGCGATACTTGGGTTGTTCCCACTGCTGACGTACCCTTGAGTTCTGGTAGTAGACACCGCGACGGTGATGGGGGTTATGGCGCCAGTGCCGCGCGCCTTCATAATAGCCGTAGCGACGGTGAGAATAATGGTAATAGGGACGACTGTGGCTGATCACGATGGTCCGATGTGGCCAATGGAAACCGCTAAAATAGAACCAGTCTCCCACCGGGGCGTGGTAGCCCCAATAAAAGCCGCCGCTGTAGTGCGCTGGGCGTGACCAGTACACGGGAGGATGGGAAGCCCAGTACCAGTTACCGTAGGCCACGCGGGAGTCGTAATAAGGAACATAGACCACCTCGCGGCGTACCGGTTGAATCATTATATGCTTTTCCTCGCGCACAGCACGCAAGTGCTCCATATCCTGCAGGGTGCCACTCTCCCACGCCTGTTGGCGCAGTGCTTGAATAGCTTCCAGGGTTTCGGTTTCGTTGGCGAGGAAGGCCTCGCCCACTTGTTGGGTCCAGAGCAAGTCTTCACTCATGCGCGCCAACAAATCGGGGAAAGCCAGCAGGGCTTTAATACTGGGGTCCCAATCTTCATTTTCAGCGGCATTGACTGCATCCTGACCTTCGAGATGTGAGTGCTTGCGTACCCAGCGATCAGCCTGGACCACTTCAATGGGATAAGTGGCGGCAATAAGTACATGGGTGAGCACGGTATCCGGGTAGAGGGCGATGGGAGCCAACAGCTGTTGCAGTTCTGGCATCGAGTAGTTGTCATCATCGGCGCGCACTGTGGGTGCTGCCAGCATCGCCACAAGGGCAATGAGGGTAGCGGCGCTGGCAAGTAGCTTTCTCATGATGTACTCCAAGGCGCTGGGCGCCGGTAGAAATTGTTTACACTTTAGCAGTTTAGTCGCTGTGACTTAACCGTGGCTGAATGACTGTTCAGCTTTGATTCGCCGTCAGCTATCAAATTCAATTTATTGCCATTGTTTCCATAAATTTACATCAATCGAGCTGTTTACTATCCCGAATTGGCCATATTAAAGTCATTTTGACTACTATTTCCGACGCTCTCCAGCGCTTAGGGATGTTTGTGATGCAACCTATTCTAGCGTTTGCCTTATTAGTTAACTTTTTGATATTTAAGATAAAAATATGTCCCGCTTTGTGTTGGGGAAAGTGAGACAGGCCATGTTATCGTTCACCTTCAAAGTGGGACGACAGTTGTTTGCCCAAGCGCAATAGTTACCGTGGAAAGGGAGGGTAATACCTTCCGCCTGCGATATAACAATAATGCTTGAGGAAAGCTTCATGATCAAACAACACACATTTAAACGTAAACTTATTGCCTCGGCGGTCGCATCTTGTGCGCTTGCAGGTATGGCGAGTCTGGCGAATGCGCAAACAGACGAGGGCATGCTGGAGGAGGTGGTAGTCACCGGCATTCGTGCCAGCTTACAGCGTTCCATGGACTTGAAGCGTGATGCCATGGGGGTGGTGGATGCCATTTCCGCCGAGGATATCGGTAAATTCCCTGATACCAACCTGGCTGAATCTCTGCAGCGGATCACCGGTGTGTCAATTGATCGACGCAACGGAGAGGGGTCCAAGGTTACCGTGCGCGGTTTGGGGCCGGATTTTAATTTGGTTACCATTAATGGCCGTCAATTGCCGGGTGCTACTATTGAAGCGACCAGCCCTTCAGGTTCGCGCTCCTTTGACTTTGCCAATATAGCCTCTGAGAGCGTCTCGGCGGTGGAAGTGTACAAAACTTCGCGTGCCGACGTGCCGCCGGGCGGTATGGGCGCCACGATTAATATCGTGACTCCGCGGCCTTTGGATACCGAGCCCCGCGCCTCTATTGGCGTGAAGGGCGTTTGGGACGACTCCTCGGTAGATCCGGAGTTGGCGCCAGAAATCTCGGGTATTTATACCAACAGCTTTGCCGATGGCAAGTTTGGCGTAGCTATTACCGGCAGTTATCAAGAGCGTAAAGGCGGCTCTGCGGCCGCACAAAACCCCGGCGGTTGGTATTCGGTGCCTGGCACTGTGGTGCGTCAGGATTGGGGTGGTGTTGAGGGCGTGGATAATGGTTGGGGTGGTATTGGTTTTGACGTGGCTGGGAATCATCGCAATCAGCCGGCTTCGGATGATATTTATTCCTCACCTCAACAGATGCAATACGCGTTTACTGAATTTGATCGCGCCCGCACTAACGGTCAACTGACACTACAATTTGCTCCTACCGAAACTCTGCAAGCTACGCTGGATTACACCTACAGCGCTAACGAAATCAATGATACCTACAATGATGTGGGCGCCTGGTTTGGTTTTGGCGAGAGTTCGCAGTCGACGATTTTTACTGATCATGAATCCCCCACTGTACAGACTCCGCTGTTGTATTCGGAAGATGCCACAGGTGGCGATCTACCTATGGGCGTGGGTGAGCAATCGGTGCTCTATGAAAATAATTCTATTGGCCTCAACATTGAATGGAGTCCGGTAGACAAACTCACACTGACTCTGGATGCACACAGTTCTACCGCCGAAGTAGGTCCCGACAGCATCTACGGTAACAGCGCCGGTATTGCGGTGTCAGCCTATGTGCGTGATCGCACCACCATTAACACCGCCGGTGACATGCCAGTGATGATCTTGGATGTGGTTGACGGCGCTGGTGGCAACCAGTTGCGACCAGAAGACCTGAAAGTTTCAGGTAGCTACTTCCGTCGCAGTGAGATGAAACACGAGATCGATCAGGTGCAATTGGACGGTGCCTGGGAATTTAACGAAGACCTGAAACTAAAATTTGGCGTGGCGCACACCGACAGCGATTACCGTTCGGCCTATTCCGTAGTGCAGCGCGATACCTGGGGTGGCCTGGGGGAAGAAACCGGGGCTATGCCCAGCGAATGGTTTACTCCTGAGACTATTCTGGATCGTTTTGATGGCAGCTATGCCGAAACATCACAGGAAGATATTAATTTCTTGGGCGGCAGTAATAATCAGCCCTGGAATCAACGCTACTCGTTTAACTTCCACGATGTGCGTGGCTTCGCCGTAGAAAACTTTGATGATGGTTCAGGTCCGGCTGACTGTCCCGATGGCGGTAGCTACTATTGCACGCAGGAACCCAATGAGTTTAATGAAATTTATGAAACATCCGAAAGTGCTTATCTACAGGTAAATTTCAATACCGAATTTGGCGTCGTGCCTTTTGCGGTTAATGCCGGTGTGCGTTACGAGTCCACAGAAGTGGAAACTCCTGCCTCTGCTCAGCAGTACGGCCCTGTTGAATGGGTGTCGGCCAACGAGTTGAGTATGGAGCCTGTAGGAGATGCGCAGGTGGTTACCGACTCAGGTGAATACGACTTTTTACTGCCGTCTCTGGATCTGAGTTTGGAACCGGTGGAAAATATCATGTTGCGATTCTCGTACGGTCAAAGTATCGCACGTCCAGGTTGGTTGGATTTACGCGGTGGTACCTCCTATAACCAGCTGGTAAGAGAGCGCAATGGTAGTGCATCTCGCGGTACGCCGGGTCTTGAACCTTTCAAATCTGACAATTTTGATTTGTCGGTAGAATGGTATTATGGTGAATCCAGTTACGCCTCTATCGGTTATTTCCAAAAGGAAGTTGAAAACTTTATCGGTTCACAAGTTGTACGTGAAGATGGCCCGCTGGCGAACACCCCCCATCCGGCGCTTGGTGCTCGTGCTAATGCCGCTCGCGCAGCACTGGGTAGCGGTGCCACCAACGACGAAATTCGTGAATATATTCTTGAGACTTTCCCCGACCCAGAAACGGCTTACTATGATGAAGGCTTAGGTAGTATTGTTATTGTGGGTATTCCCGGTGAAGATCCAAATACTCCCTTCGCTATTACCGAAGTCGCCAACTCCGATCAGAAAGTGGATATCGACGGGGTGGAGCTGGCGGTGCAGCACACATTCGGCAACTCTGGTTTTGGCGTAATTGCTAACTACACCATTGTCAATGAGAGCACGGACTTCGACAACATGACGCTCAATGATCCGCAGTTTGCTATTACCGGGGTCAGTGATACCGCCAACCTGGTGGGTTTTTATGAGAAGCACGGCTTCCAGGCGAGAATTGCTTACAACTGGCGCGACTCCTTCCTGGCTTCTACAGCTACATCCAGTGGTAATAACCCCTTGTACGTGGATGAATACAGTCAGGTGGATATTAACTTCAGTTATGATGTTCTCGATAATCTGACGATTTTCCTGGAAGGCTTGAATATCACCGAAGAAAGTGGGCGTAATTATGGCCGTGCCTATGAGCAGGTTTACGGTTTCTATCAGGGTTACGCGCGTTATAATATCGGTGCCAGATTAACCTTCTGATGCGGATGTTATAGTGCTGATGAAAATGCCACTGCCGGTTTCCGGTGGTGGCATTTTTTATGGGTCATCAATACCGGTTGGGTATAATGAAAAGTAACGTCAGTGTTTTTGTACTGCTATCTATTTATGTGCATACTGCAAAAGGGTTGATCGTTATATGAAAGCTTGCCCCCAGATGGGCGACCAAGCGAGGTAAGCATGAATAGTCAAATAAGAAAAATTGTTATTGCCGGCGGCGGAACCGCAGGATGGATGGCGGCAGCGATGCTGGCAAAGGCTGTGGGTAAAACGCTGGATATCACCTTGGTGGAGTCCGATGAGATTCCCACAGTGGGCGTGGGCGAGGCGACTATTCCACCGCTTATGACACTGCATAAAATTCTGAATATTTCCGAGCGAGAATTTGTCTCCGAGGTGGACGGCACCTTCAAGCTGGGAATTTCCTTTGAAAATTGGCGCCGCCAGGGCCACGAGTATATTCAC
>DATBNH010000624.1:0-2397 GCA_036554405.1 Cellvibrionaceae bacterium
GTTCAGCCGTGGTGACGGCAGCTGGCTACAGCAAGGTTTTATCAAAGCCCCGGAGACCGGCATAAATGACCGCTTCGGACACCGGGTCGCCCTGTCCCATGATGGCCAAATATTGGCCAGCAGTGCCTACCGCGAAGCCAGTGGCGATACCGGTGTCGATGGCGACATCACTAATAAAACCGAACCTGCTGCCGGCGCCGTGTACTTGTATTAATATTTTTAGCTGAAAGCAGAAAAAACGGGGCTTATTGCCCCGTTTTTTTCGCTTTGCTATTTCAGCAATACTGTTACTCGGCTATTTCACCACCCTCAATCCTGGGCGTTTACTCTCGCTGGTTTTTGTCGGGCCACTGCCGCCGACAGATTTTGGCGCAGGGGGTGTTGGCGGTACCGGCTCGGCATCAAACACCATACCCTGACCATTTTCCCGCGCATAAATACCCATCACCGCGTAGGCGGGCACATAAACGCTCATAGGCACACCGCCAAAACGGGCACTAAAGGCGACGGCGTCATCATTCATATCCAGACCGTTAACCGAGATCGGGGAAATATTCAGAATAATCTGACCGTCTTTATTAACATGCTGCTGGGGCACTTGCACGCCTTCGGCATAGGCGTTGACGAGGATATAGGGGGTACAGCTATTATCTACAATCCATTCATAGAGCGCGCGAATCATATAGGGGCGACTTGATGTCATCGACATGGATCGGCTCCTGACAAACATGAAAAATAAAAAGGCAGGTCGAATGACCTGCCCAACACAACCTTATGCGCGACGCATTTCAACTTCAAACTCGGTGAGACTTTGCACAAAAGAGTCGCGCTTGAACAACCGCTCCATATACTCTTTCAGCGGCTCCGCTTGGCGAGTATTAGGCAGCTCGATACCGAGCAGTTGCAATCGCCACAAAATCGGGCCAAGACAACAATCTACAATGGTAAATTCCTCACTCATAAAGTAAGGCATCTCGGCAAAAATAGGTGCGATGGTCAGCAAGCTGTCTTTTAAGTCTTTGCGCGCGGTGGCCAGGACCTCGGCGTCATCTGTAGACAAAATTTTATCTACCAGAGGCGACCAGTCACGCTCCAGACGGTACATCCACAAACGGCTCTGTGCGCGAGCCACAGGATAAACCGGTAGCAACGGAGGATGAGGAAAACGTTCATCCAGATACTCCATAATCACTTTTGATTCATACAGCGACAGATCGCGATCAACCAGAGTCGGCAGTGAATTGTACGGGTTCAGGTCGGCCAACTCCTGTGGCTTATTATTCCCATCAACATCGACAAGATCCACTGAAACGCCTTTTTCAGCCAGTACGATACGTACACGGTGGCTGTAGTGATCTCGGGCATCAGAAAAAAAAGTCATGGATGAGCGTTTGGTCACAACACCCATTAGTATCACCTCAAATTACAGAATCAAGAGCATTGGGCGACAGTGTCACGTCGCCCGCTTGTATTACCTATCAATGAATACCTTTCCAGTATTCGCGGTTCAGCAGATAAGCAAAAATAAAGAACACCACTAAAAACAGCAGTACAAATATACCGATGCGCTCGCGATCAAGGCGCGCCGGCTCCGCGATATATTCCAGGAAATTCACCAGATCAAACATGGCAAGGTCAAACTCCTCAGCGCTCATGCTGCCTTCAAGTTCACCTTCAACCAGCGATCCACAGTGCTCATCAATCACCACGTCGCCCACACTATCACGCTCAGGCTTACCCGCGGCATTTAATTTGGGGCCAGGGCCACATTCGGGCAGGCCCTGCAATTCCACCATGGCGTGGGGCATGCCCACATTGGCAAAAACCCGGTTGTTAACACCAAAGGGGCGTGTTTCATCTTTGTAGAAATTGCGCAGGTAGGTATACAACCACTCAGGTGATCGAGCCCGAGCCACCAAGGTTAAATCGGGTGGCATCACACCGAAAAACTTCTTGGCATCGGCAGCACTCATGCTGATATCCATCAAGTCACCTATAGCCTGATCCGAAAACACCAGGTTTTCCATCATTAGCTCAGGAGGAATACCCAGATCGTCAGCTACTCGGCCATAGCGGGAGAACTTGGCCGAGTGACAGCCCATGCAGTAATTCATAAAATACTTGGCACCGCGCTGCAAAGAAGCCTGATTTTTTAAATCAGGCTGCATTTGATCACAGGGGATGCTGCCGCATTTAAACGCAGTCTCGGCGCCCACGGCTTTAATGGGCACTATAACCAGCACCACGAACAGCGCCAAACCGCCCAAAACCATTCGCAAAGGCAAACCTTTCATCTGCAAGCGATTGGGCTCAGGGCTGGTTTTTTCCATGCGAGTCCAGAACGGCATACCGATAAAGTAGGCAAAGTACAGCACTGTACACACCTGGGCCAAAATC
>DATBNH010000657.1:0-3961 GCA_036554405.1 Cellvibrionaceae bacterium
CTTCAGCCACGAACAAAAAGAAATTGCGGGCCATATCCACCGTGCCGATATAGTGATCGCGGCGCAGCTTATCGTTTTGAGTGGCAACACCGGTGGCGCAGTTGTTTAAATGACAAATACGTAAATATTTACAACCCAGCGCCACCATAGGTGCGGTGCCAAAGCCAAAACTCTCGGCGCCAAGCATCGCCGCCTTAATCACATCCAGGCCGGTTTTCAAGCCGCCGTCAGTTTGTACCCGCACTTTGTCACGCAAGTCATTGGCGCGCAGCGTTTGATGGGTTTCACTCAAGCCCAACTCCCAAGGTGAACCGGCATAGCGGATTGAGGTGAGCGGGCTGGCCGCAGTGCCACCGTCGTAACCGGAAATAGTAATCAAATCCGCGTAGGCCTTGGCCACACCGGCAGCGATAGTCCCAACACCCGGACGCGACACCAGCTTAACCGACACCAGCGCCTCGGGATTGACCTGCTTTAAGTCATAAATTAGCTGCGCCAGATCTTCAATGGAATAGATATCATGATGCGGCGGCGGTGAGATCAGGGTGACACCCGGCACCGAGTAACGCAAGCGGGCAATCAGCTCGTTAACCTTGCCACCGGGCAGCTGACCACCTTCACCGGGCTTGGCACCCTGCGCCACTTTAATTTGCAGCACTTCGGCATTGACCAAATAGGCAGGCGTAACGCCAAAGCGGCCCGAGGCCACTTGCTTGATTTTGGACATTTTAGCGGTGCCATAGCGCGCCGGATCTTCACCGCCCTCACCACTATTGGAACGTCCGCCCAGACTATTCATGGCTTCGGCCAACGCCTCGTGTGCCTCTGGCGACAGGGCCCCTAAGGACATGCCCGCCGAGTCAAAACGCTTGAGAATAGCCTCAATGGGTTCTACTTCATCTAGCGGAATGGGCGTGAGGCCAGTTTCATTAACCGCCAACAGGTCGCGCAAAGTGGCAATCGGACGCTTGTTAACCAGCTCCGCGTATTTTTGCCAAATACTGTAGTCGCCCTTTTGCACGGCCTGCTGCAGTGTCATGACCACATCCGGATTAAAGGCGTGATACTCCTGACCGTGCACGTATTTTAGCAATCCGCCCTGAACCAGGGGCTTGCGCTCCTGCCAGGCGGTTTTGGCTATTATCGCCTGGTCTGCTTCGATGTCGCTAAAACGCGCACCTTGAATACGTGAAGGCGTGCCGTCAAAACAGGTATCAACAACCTCATCGGCCAGCCCTACTGCTTCGAACAATTGTGCGCCACGATAGGAGGTAATAGTAGAAATACCCATTTTCGACAGGATTTTCAGCAAACCCTTGTCGAGCCCTTTGCGGTAGTTCTTATAGGCGTGATCGACATCGGTCAGCAGCTCACCCTTGGCCAGCAAATCGTTCATCACGTAGTAGCTAAGGTAGGGATAGACCGCCGTGGCACCAAAGCCAATCAATGCCGCCATATGGTGTGGGTCGCGAGCGGTACCTGTTTGTACAATAATATTGGCATCACAGCGCAAACCGGTTTTGGTTAAGCGATGGTGAACGGCGCCGGTGGCCAACAGTGCATGAATGGGCAGTTGCCCGGGTTCGATAGCTAGATCACTGAGAATCACCAGCACTGTGCCCGCCTCAACCGCCGCCACCACACGATCACATAAATCGCCGAGCGCCTGCTGGAGATTGGTGTCAGCCGGATTGTAGGCCAGCGAAAAGGTCTCGGCCTTGTAATCCGGCTTATCAATTTGCTTTAACGCCTGAAACTTGGCAGGCGAGAGTATGGGCGAGGCCAGAATAACCCGGCGCGCATGGGCTTCGGTCTCTTCATATACCGATAGCTCGCGACCCAGGCAAGTCTCCAGGGACATCACAATCGCTTCGCGCAGTGGGTCGATAGGAGGGTTAGTTACCTGGGCGAATTGCTGACGAAAATAGTCATAGACCGAGCGCTGCTTACCCGACAGCACTGCCATGGGAGTATCATCGCCCATGGAGCCCACCGCTTCCTGACCGCCTTCGGCCAATGGGCGCAGCACCTGATCACGCTCCTCAAAGGTGACTTGATAGAGCTTCATGCGCGCCTTAACGTCGGCCTCGCTGAGGCCATTTTCCGCCACATCCGACTCCAGCGTCGCCTCGATACGCAAGGCGTTTTCTTTAAGCCAGCGTTTGTAGGGCTGGCTTTGCTTGAGCTGGTTATCGATATCCTGAGTGTGGAATAACTCGCCGGTTTCGGTATCGACCGACAGCATCTGACCTGGGCCAAGGCGGCCTTTAGCCACCACGTCTTCGGGCTTATAACCGTACACGCCCACTTCCGAGGCCACGGTAATAATATCGTCTTTGGTAATAACCCAGCGCGAAGGACGCAGACCATTGCGATCCAGGGTACACACAGCGTAGCGGCCATCGGTAATCACCAGGCCTGCCGGACCATCCCATGGCTCCACGTGCATGGAGTTGTATTCATAAAATGCCCGTAAATCCGGGTCCATATGCTCCACATTTTGCCAGGCCGGTGGCACCAGCATGCGCACAGCGCGATGCAGCTCCATACCGCCAATGAGCAATACTTCGAGCATATTGTCCAAGCTTGAGGAGTCTGAGCCGGTGCGATTAACCAACGGGGCCACCGCTTGCAAGTTCGGCAGTAAGGGCGTGCTGAATTTAGGTGTGCGCGCCACCGACCAATTGCGGTTACCCATAACGGTGTTGATTTCGCCATTGTGCGCCAACATCCGAAAAGGTTGCGCCAGCGGCCACTGAGGCATGGTATTGGTAGAAAAGCGCTGGTGAAAAACACAGATGGCCGTCTCCAGCCGGGGGTCGGCCAGATCGGTAAAAAACTGCGGCAAGTCCACTGGCATCATCAGCCCTTTGTAGGACAAGACGCTGGTGCTTAAGCTCGCCACATAAAAAGCCTTATCCTCGACCAGAGCCAGCTCTGCATGGCGGCGGGCCATCATCAACCTGGCACTTATCTCGGCATTACTGAGGCCATCAGGGCTATTGATAAACACATGGTTAAACAGCGGCAATGATTCCAGGGCAATTGGACCCAGGCAGCTGCTATCCACCGGCACTTCGCGCCAGCCCGCCACACTCAACCCCTGCTCAGCAATAGCCTCGGCCAGTACCTCACGCGCACGCTCGGCGCGCTCTACGTGGCGACTGAGCATAATAGCGCCCACACCGTAGCTAGCAGCTAATTCAATACCACAGTCGTCTTTGGCAACAGCACGCAAAAAACCGTCGGGCTTTTGCAGCAACAGGCCACAGCCATCACCGGTTTTACCATCGGCGGCAATGCCACCTCGGTGGGTCATGCAGGTCAACGCTTCAATTGCTGTTTCGAGTAAACGGTGGCTGGTCTTACCCTTTAAATGGGCAATGAGGCCAAAGCCACAGTTATCTTTAAACTCGTCTAACCTATAGAGGCCAGTGGTCATACGCTGTCTCTCATCAATAGCTGTAGTAGTGTGCACGTCGATAATCCACTCCCGTGAGCGTCCATAAATCTGTACACCAGACAAAAAAGCCCCTGAACAAAGGGGCTTAGTACAAATGGGCGCAGAATATTACCCGCTAAGCCTCTATAAGGCAAGCTGGGGCAGAAGGTAGAAAGAGGCGCCTCGGTCTGCCGAAAACAGTCCGAAACAGAGTGACGAGAGTATGACCATCTGCGGGTAAATGCAATAAATCGTTAACTAAATCAGCCATTACAAGTTAAGAATCTACACTCAAAACCGCCAACAAAAGACTGAAAACAAAAGAAATTTGCTAAAAAACGTAACTATTACCCAATTTCAGGGCCAGAGGGCTTTATCCCGCCCGCAATATAGGCTAATTTAGGCATATAAGGAGTGGTTTGTACTCTTCACAGAGTGATTTGGTGGTAGTTGACCGCACAAAAGCAAGCCACAGACAACAGAATTAAAATGCCGGCAATCAGGAAATCATCATGCGGA
>DATBNH010000659.1:0-8264 GCA_036554405.1 Cellvibrionaceae bacterium
TCGATCAGGTAATTCAGTCTTTCCAGTAAGCCTTGAATACTGCGCTCACTGATTACAATCAACAGGTCGCAGTTAATACTATGGTCTTCAATGGTATAGTTGATTTCAATCACCAGCGCACGCTTCCAGGGCACTTTGCGCTGATTATTCAACAGGGAGGGAATATCAAAGTTCTCCCCCAGCAGCATTGGTGGCCCAAAGCTGAACTGAGTGTCCAGTTGCTCGGCAAAGCCGTGCATACAGGAGCCGGTAAGCACATTGGCAGTATCCATTAGCAACTCATTACGCGCCTCACGGGTGCTGTGATCGGTGTATTTGAGCATCCGGGCCAGGTCTTCATAATCGGTGCCATTAAAGATCAACATCACCTCACCGGCAATGCCGCCACCGATAAACCCCTGGCACACACCGCTTAACGGCTGCTGATGGTCGGCGCTATCTTGTAGCGATATCAGTGTCATGGCGATATCTGTGGGGCTCAATATGCTGACATTGGGGATAGAAAGCACCACAAAGACGTCTAAGAGCCGCGCCAAACGGTCAGCCGATTGCCCCATTGCCACATTGGCAATTTCTTGCAGGCAGTCCCGCTGGTCTTCGTTAATAAGCGTCGGCATGGGGTTCGCTCGTCCCGGTGGTTAAAATGTCTTATGGTCAGCAGCTTAATGGTAGCATTGATTGGCGGGTCTGTCCTTATTGAAGGCGCGGGAGCGCACGGGGTTGTTGGTCTGGCCAGTTGATTAAACCTGTGCCTTAAGGCGGGTTTTGAGTACAATCGTGTTGATACAGGTAATCTTTGGAGTCTTGCTATGCCATCTTTTTTTAAAGTCGTTATGGGCCTATGGGTCTTGCTGCTGGCAACAGGGGTCTATGCCGTACAGAGAGAAACGGGAGATATTCAGAGGGAGGAGCAGGGCAAGCCTGCTGTTATCAAAGCTTTTGCCTTGGCCGACCACGGCACGCCCAAATATAAGCCCGGATTTGCACATTTTGACTATGTTAATCCCGATGCTCCAAAGGGTGGAGAACTGCGCCTGGCTATGTCTGGTAGTTATGATAACTTTAATGGCTTTGCACACAGAGGTGATGCAGTCATAGATGCATTTGAACCCTATGAGACTTTAGTGTTTGATTCGTTGTTTACCGTCAACCGCGATGAGGAGGGAGTTATTTATCCCTTAGTGGCTGAATCTGTAGAGTATCCCCATGATAAGACTTGGGCGGTATTCAATATTAATCCCGATGCCCGTCATCAGGATGGCAAGCCTATTACCGCAGAGGATGTGGTATTTAGTTTCTACAAGTTGTATGAGGAAGGTGTGCCCTTTGTAAAACAGAACTACAAAGGTGTATCTGAAGTCAGTGCGATATCTGAGCATAAAGTTAAATTTGAGTTCTCTGAAAATGGGCGTGAGCTTTTAATTAAAGTGGCCTTGATTCCCATTTTTTCCAAGGGCTATTGGGCTGATAAAAATCTATCTGAGCCCATCAAGGAGCCCGTTATGGGAAGCGGGCCATACGCAGTGTCCAGCTACGATATGGGTAAGTCTGTCACCTATCAACTCCAAAAAGATTACTGGGCTAAAGACCTTCCTGTCAGGAAGGGACTTTACAACTTCGAATTTATTACCTGGGATTATTATCTTGATGGCAGCGTTATGTTTCAGGCATTTAAGGCGGGAGAATACGATTATCGTCGTGAAAATGTCGCCAGCCAATGGGCCGAGGGGTATGATGTCCCCGCAGTCAAATCAGGGGAAATACAACGGCAAGAGGTGAAGCACGATGAGCCGCCTCCTATCCAGGCACTGATATTCAATACTCAGCGCGATATATTGTCTGATAGGCTTGTTCGCCAGGCATTGAATTTGATGTTTGATTTTGAGTGGTATAATAAAAATCTGTTTTATGACTCTTATGTAAGAACTACTAGCTATTTCGAGGGTACTCCCTACAAAGCAACAGGAAAGCCGGAGGGTAAAGAGTTAGAGGTTTTAAATCAATTTAAGGATCAACTGCCCGAAGAGGTTTTCGGTGAAATCTGGCGGCCGAATGTCACCGATGCTAGTGGACGTATGCGACAAGAAATGCGTGAGGCAATTGCTTTGTTCAAACGCGCAGGATGGGAGCTAAAAGATAGAAAAATGACGCGATTGAGCGATGGTAAACCTTTTGAACTGACGGTGCTGACATACACACCTACTTTCGAACGAATTTTGCTGCCTTATAAGAGGAATCTTGAAAAAATTGGAGTGACTCTAGACGTACGGATGGTTGACTCTACTCAATTTCTCAACCGGCTTAGATCTCGGGATTTCGAAATGATAACGGGTGGGTTTCTTCCTCAGAATTATCCTAATCGTAATATGCGTCTGGATTGGCACTCTGATTATATTGATAGTACACACAATCAAACGGGTGTTCAGGATCCAGTTATAGATGCTTTGATAGAAGGGATTGTGGAAAATAAAGATAAAGAAGAATTGCTGAGAGCCTATGGCCGAGCTTTTGATCGGGTAGCTTTATGGAATTTTTATATTATTCCTAACTGGTACTCCAATAAATATAGGTTGGCTTATTGGAACAAGTTTTCCATGCCGGCTGTGAGGCCAAAATTCACGGAAGGTATTGAGAGTTGGTGGTACGATCCTGAAAAAGCTAAAACATTGAAACAGTAACGATCCAATAATTCAGAGGCTTATTCATTGGTTCGCTATCTTGTTAAACGTCTGTTGCTGGTCGTTCCGACCATGCTGGCGATTATTACCCTTAATTTTTTTATTGTGCAGGCCGCTCCTGGCGGTCCTGTAGACCAGGCTATTGCTCGCGTTCATGGATTTACGGTTTCTGGTATTGGCGGAGCAGAACAAACGCCGAGTCGCGCTTCACGGGGCTTGGACCCTGAAGTCATTGCCGAGATAGAAAAGCAATTTGGTTTTGATAAGCCGCTGCTTGAACGCTATTTCACTATGATTAAAGATTATCTGCTGTTCGATTTTGGTGATAGCTTGTTTCGTGCCAACTCCGTACTGGAATTGATAACCGATCGCTTGCCAGTATCTATATCATTGGGCCTGTGGAGTACCTTGATTATCTATCTGGTGTCTATTCCTTTGGGTATTCGCAAGGCTGTCAGGCATCATTCCGCTTTTGATGTCTGGACCAGTTGGCTAGTGGTTATAGGCAATGCCGTGCCTGCTTTTCTGTTTGCCATTTTATTGATCATTGTATTTTCCGGCGGTGCCTATCTTGACTGGTTTCCCCTGCGGGGGCTGGTGTCGCAAAATTTTGATCAATTGGTTTGGTATGAAAAGATACTCGATTACTTTTGGCATATGGCACTGCCGGTAACAGCTATGGTCATTGGCGGTTTTGCCACTTTAACAATGCTCACTAAAAATTCCTTTCTGGATGAGATTAACAAGCAATATGTAATTACCGCTCGCGCCAAGGGCGCCAGCGAGAGTCGTGTTCTTTACAAGCACGTTTTTCGCAACGCCATGTTGATTATTATTGCCGGTTTCCCAGCAACTTTTATTGCCATGTTTTTTACCGGATCGCTGTTGATTGAGGTGATTTTCTCCCTGCAGGGATTAGGCCTTCTGGGTTTCGAGGCCACTATGCAGCGGGATTATCCGGTGATGTTTGGTACCTTGTATATATTTGCATTGTTGGGCTTGTTGATAGGCATTATCAGCGATATCGCCTATACCTGGGTGGATCCTCGGATTGATTTTGAGTCGAGGCAGCTGTAGTTATGAACCTTAGCCCGCTAAATCAGGAGCGCTGGAGCCGTTTTAGGAAAAACCGCCGAGGTTTTATCAGTTTATGGCTGTTTTTAGGTTTGTTTGTTTTCTCGCTTATGGCTGATTTTATTGCTAACGAAGTACCTCTGGTGGTGAAGTTTGATAATCATTGGTATTTTCCTGTTTTTAAACAATATTCGGAGCTTGAGTTTGGTGGTGATTTTGATGTGGCCGCCGATTATCGCGATGACTATATTGCTGAACTGATTGGCGAGAACGGCTGGATGTTGTGGCCGGTTATTCGTTTTAACTACCGCACCATCAACAATAACCTACCGTCACCCGCGCCCAGCCCGCCAACGCTTGAAAATTGGCTAGGTACTGACAATCAGGGCCGGGATATAGTAGCGCGGCTTATTTATGGCTTCCGGTTGTCAGTTTTATTCGGTTTGATGCTAACCATAAGCACTTCAATTGTGGGTGTTTTTGTCGGTGCTATCCAGGGCTATTACGGTGGCAAGATTGACCTGATCGGTCAGCGAGTCCTGGAAGTGTGGTCCAGTGTACCTACGCTATTTGTGTTGATTATTATTGCCAGCTTTGTGCCGCCGAGCTTCTGGATTTTGTTGGTTATTCTACTTTTGTTTGGCTGGATGGCGTTGGTGGGTGTGGTGCGTGCCGAATTTTTACGAGCTCGTAATTTTGACTATGTGGTGGCAGCTCGCGCCCTGGGTGTGCCCGACTGGCAAATTATGTTCCGTCACTTGCTACCCAATGCCTTGGTAGCCACCATCACTTTTTTGCCGTTTATTATGGTGGGTGCTATTACCAGTCTTACTGCGCTGGATTTTCTCGGGTTTGGATTGCCGCCTGGTTCTGCTTCTTTAGGGGAAATGGTAGGGCAGGGCAAAAATAACCTGCACGCCCCCTGGATCGGTATTTCGGTGTTTATTGTTTTGTCATTAATGCTGTCACTACTGGTGTTTGTCGGCGAGGCGGTGCGTGATGCCTTTGACCCCAATCGCACCCGGTAATTGTATGAGCGAAGATATTTTAACAGTCAGTAATCTCCACGTGGGTTTTAAACACGACAGCGGCATAAGCAAGGTTGTGCATGGTGTGAATTTGAGTTTAAAGCGCGGTGAAACGCTGGCTCTTGTGGGCGAAAGCGGATCGGGGAAATCGGTCACCGCGCAGTCTATAGTAAAACTTTTACCCGAGCATACGGCCTGTTATTCCGAAGGCGCTATCCACTTTTCCGGTAAAGATCTGTTGCAACTGTCAGAGCGCCAGCTGTGCCACATTCGCGGCTCGAAAATCAGTATGATCTTTCAAGAGCCGATGACCAGTCTTAACCCACTGCACACGATTCATAAGCAACTTGCCGAGTCTTTGTTGTTACACAAGGGCCTAAGGGGGGCAGAGGCGACACCTCTGGTGGTGGAATGGTTGCAGCGAGTGGGCATTCGTGATGCTCCGTCACGCCTTAGTGCGTTGCCTCACGAGCTGAGCGGCGGCGAACGCCAGCGGGTAATGATTGCTATGGCGTTGATTAATGAGCCGGATATATTGATTGCCGATGAGCCCACCACCGCGCTGGATGTGACCATTCAGGCACAAGTGCTGGCACTGTTGCAAGAGCTGCAAGATGAGCTGGGTATGGCCATATTGTTTATTACCCATGACCTGGGTATTGTGCGTAAATTTGCCGATCGTGTGGCCATTATGCAAGCGGGAAAAATTGTTGAACAGGGCGATACCCAGACTATTTTTAGCTCGGCCTTACACAGTTATTCGCGTAAATTGCTGGACGCCTTGCCCGGCGATCCACCGGCTATACATAATACTACTGAAATTAAAAACCTGTTACGGGTTGCGCAACTTCGCACCGTTTTTGAAGTTAAAGGCGGGCTTTTGAAGAAAGTTCACGGCGCGCATGTGGCCGTCGACAATGTCAGCTTTAACTTGGAGCAAGGGCGAACATTGGGTATTGTTGGTGAGAGTGGCTCGGGTAAAACTACGCTGGGCCGTTCGCTGCTAAAGTTAATTCACGCCACAGGCGAGGTGATGTATTTTGATCACACAGGCGGTGACTGTGAGCTCTTATCGCTATCGGCTAAAGCCTTTAAGCCCCTCAGGCGCGATATTCAAATGATTTTTCAGGATCCATACGGCAGTTTAAGCCCGCGCATGAGTGCTGCGGCCATTGTTGCCGAGGGCTTGCGTGTGCACGAAAAACTCGATGCCAAAACTTTGGATGAACGCGTGATTGCGGCTATGCAAGCGGTGAATCTCGACCCGGCCATGCGCCACCGTTACCCCAATGAATTTTCGGGCGGCCAACGTCAGCGCCTGGCGATAGCTCGCGCACTAGTGTTGGAGCCACGCTTGCTTATTCTGGATGAGCCGACCTCGGCACTGGATCGCACCGTACAAAAAGATGTGATCGAATTGCTAAAACACCTGCAGCAAACTCGTGGGCTCAGTTATATTTTTATCAGTCACGACCTGCATGTGGTACGCGCCATGAGCCACGACATTGTAGTGATGAAAGAGGGCAGAGTGGTTGAAGCGGGAAGCGCCGAGGCCGTGTTCAATCAGCCTCAGCATGCTTATACCCAAGCGCTGTTGAAAGCTGTTACCAGCCTTAGCGCGCTTTAGTCACATCTACAAACAGTGTTAATAATTGACCCGGGTGAATATAGCCTCGGGTAGAGACATCGTTCCAGCGGCTGATATCGGTAATAGAAACATTAAAGCGGCTGGCAATGCGCGCTAAAGAGTCGCCCTGGCGCACCTTATACGAAAGCTTGCGGGTTACACCATTACTTTGAGTGTTGGCAACGGTCGTGGTTTGGGCCGATTGACTCCAAACCACCAGTTTTTGCCCCGGTCGCAAGGTGTCTCGTGGCGCCATACCATTCCAGCGCGCCAGCGCATTGACCGTTACCTGATGCTGGTTGGCAATTCGCCAGAAACTATCGCCAGATTTTACCGTGTATTCAATGCGCTGGCTGCCAGGCGCGCCCTGAGCCTGGTTTTGGGTTTGCTGTAAGCGTTGCGATTGGCTGTGCGCGTAGAAGGCCGCCGGCTCGCGGGCGCTGGGTATTAATAGTGAGGCCCCGGCGCGAATTCTAGTCGACTTTAACTGATTGGCTATTTTTAATGCATCAATGCTGGTGTTGTATTGGCGGGCAATTTTACCGAGAGAGTCACCGGACTTTATTGTGTAGCGCTGCCAACTGATGCGTTGTTCGGCGGGAATCTCGGCCAGTGCCAGGGTGAAGGCCTCCGCTAAGCTTACCGGTAGCAGCAACCTGTGTGGCCCTTCCGGATCAGTTGCCCAGCGATTAAACCCCGGGTTGAGCAGGTACAGTTCGTCCATACTGATTCCTGCCAGCTCGGCCGCTTCGGCCAAGTCAATTTGCGAGCCGGTGTCCACGCTGACAAAGTAGGGCTGATTGGGCATGCCTGGCAGGGTGATTCCGTATTTTTCGGGATTGCCCACAACCCTTGATAAGGCCAACAGTTGCGGTACATAGGCGCGGGTTTCACGGGGTAGCTGGAGTGACCAGAAATCGGTAGGCTTACCAGCGCGCTTATTGCGAGCAATGGCGCGGCGTAAATTACCCTGACCCGTGTTGTAAGCCGCCAGTGCCAGCAGCCAGTCGTTGTCAAACATCTGGTGCAGATGCTTAAGGTAGCTGATAGCGCCTTCGGTAGAGTCGATCACATCGCGCCTGCCATCAAACCACCAGCTCTGTCTGAGTCCATAATCGCCCCCGGTGCCGACCAGAAACTGCCACATACCTGAGGCGCGGCCATGGGAATAGGCGAAAGGGTCAAAGGCGCTTTCAATTACTGGCAGCAGGGCAATTTCCAGGGGCAGCCCCTCTTCTTCCAGGCGCTCGACAATATGGTAGAGATAGCGTTGACCCCGGTCGCTGACCCGATCGATGTAGCGTTGATGTTTACTGTACCAACTAACGTACTGCTCGATACGCTGATCGTCGATCTCGCTCAGGGCAAAGCCGCTGCGAATACGTTGCCATAAATCCGCTGGTGGTAGTGGTATGGGTTCTGGCTCAAGCTGTACCAGCGCTGGCGGCTCTGTGTTGTCTGCGGCAATGGCGCCGGTAGGAACCACCAGCGATGAAGACTCGTTGTTACTTTGGAAAGGAGAGAATTGGCTGCAGCCTTGCAGTAACAAAACTGTCAGCACCAGGATGAAAAGTCGTGTGGCTTCTGTCATTGGGCCTCTGGCGGTACAACGAGGGGGACACACTTTGTATCGCCCGAAAAATTTCATGGAATTTTAGGGACTTAGTGACGTCTGGTCAATCGCCTAACTGTCGTCTTTCCAGCGTCGTATCACATCAAAAACGGCGACCTTGTCACTGAGCGCCATACCTGCGTGAATTTCGGCGGCGCGGCGTACGCTATCTGTGTGACAGCGTAAAAACGGGTTGGTGGCTAATTCCACCGCCAGAGTGGTGGGTACGGTGGCCTCGCCCCGAG
>DATBNH010000670.1:0-4468 GCA_036554405.1 Cellvibrionaceae bacterium
TCGATCAGCTCGCCGGTTTCTTCAAACATGCAGGCCACGTTTTCGGCGACCAACTTATCAAAGCAGCGACCCACCGCCGGGTTGGCGGTAATACCACTGGTGCCGTCGCTGCCGCCACAAATGGTGCCCACCACCAGCTCATCCAGTGCCATAGGCACCGGCGTTTGCGGATCCAGTTGTTGTTTAATAGCGGCGACTTTTTCGATACCGGCGGCAATAGTGCTGGCGGTGCCGCCGGTTTCCTGAATGACCAGCAGCTCTGCCGGGCGGCCGCTGGCCAGAATATCCGCCTGCAGGCCGTCGCGGTCCATGCTTTCGCAACCGAGCGACACCAGCAGCACACCACCCACGTTGGGGTGGCGGGTTAACGCACGCATCATATCGCTGGCATAAGTGTTGGGATAACAGCCCGGGAAGCCGATAAGGTGAATATCCAGGTGATCAAAATGCTGCACTATTTTGCGGCTTACGTGATGTGCACACTCCACCAGGTAGGCCACCACCACCACATTGCGAATGCCCTTGCGGCCATCCTCACGCAAATAGCCCGTCAGTGTTTTCATGGTTGTGACTCCCCGGCGCTCACGGCTGCCGTTGTTTGGCGCTCTGGCGAGTGTGACTGGCCAGATAGTCGCTCTGCATGTTGTGCATGTGTACCCACTCGCCCGCTGCCACCTGTTGCGTGAGCGAGCCAATAGGTGCACCGTATTTAAAGATTTTTTCGCCAGCGGCCATAGTGCGGCGCGCCATTTTATGGCCCACCGCCAACGCCTGGCTCAGCACATACCGCGAACCATCGATGTCTACTTCCGTTCCCGCCGGCAAACTTGCCACGGTCACCAGAATATTGTCATCCGGATGCAGCAATATCAGCTGGTGCCCGCTGTTGGTATTTTCCTTATTCGTCGACATACCCTGCCATCATCTTAGTATTGTTACTTCGCCGCCACTGGCGCACCTTGGTCAATCAGGCCGCGCACTTTCAGTGTCTGCCAAAAATCAGCATTTATTGACATATCCATCCAGGCCCTGGCCTGCTGTACCTGCTGTACACTGGCAAACCCGGCAATTACTGATGCCACCTGCGGATGCGCCAGCGGAAATTGCAGGGCAGCAGCACACAGGGGCACATGGTATTGCTCACAGACCAGTTCAATAGCCTTCACTTTTTCAAGCACAATGTCTGGTGCCGGCTCGTAGTTGTAATAAAACGGCCCCGGCCCCTTAACGCCCGTGGCCAGTATGCCCGAATTGAACGGGCCTCCCACCACCACCGATACTTCATCCCGCTGGCAGCGCGACAATAACGCCAGTGAGTCGCCCTGTTCCAGCAAGGTGTAGCGTCCCGCCAGCAACAGTAAATCCAGAGACAGCTCATCCAGCGCTCTGGCGCATACGGCGGTCTCGTTAACGCCCAGACCAATGGCCTGAATCTCGCCGCGCTCTTTGAGCTCGCACATAGCGCGGTAACCGCCCTCGCAGAACTCGCGCCAGCGGTGCCCATCCTCTGCCCCGTGGGTCAATTCACCCAGGTCGTGCGCATAGAGCACATCGATAGGACGACCCAGCCGCTGCAGACTCTGCTGGTATGAACGCATAACGCCCTGATAGCTGTAGTCAAACACGGGGGTTAAATCCGGAGTCTCGGCAAAGCCAAAACGCAGCGGCGCCCGCTCGCTGGGGTCTATGGGCTGCAAAAGGCGCCCCACCTTGCTGGATACCACTGCCTCGCGCCCCACTGATTGGCCGAGGCGCTGCTCGCTCAGGCCAAAGCCATAGTGCGGTGCCGTATCAAAATAATCCATACCCGCGTCCAGAGCCGAGCTTATCACTGCGGCGGCCTCTGTATCGCTAACGGCACGATAGAGGTTGCCGATGGGTGCGGCTCCGAAACCGAGAGCAGGCAAGCTAAGGGCGGTGCGACCGACGCGTCGCTGCTGTGTAAAGAGCGTTTGCATAGTGATTATTCTACAGATTTTTTATAATTAAAAATACAATCACAAGTAAAAGTTAAAGCAGGCGGCTTGTCAAGGACCGCCACCCCAAAACACAACCGGCCCGCAGAGCGGGCCGGTAAGAGCGTACAGTGGGCGCTACCTCAATGACTCTGTTCGCTGAGCAGTGCAGAGATTTTTCGCGCTGTCTCTTGCAGACGCCGAATGGCCTCGTCAATGGAGCAGACCTCGGGCGAAGAGCGCACAAAGGGCACGGTAATGGCCGCCAGGGCGCCCTGTGAGCCCAATATAGGTGCCGAGAGATCGGTAACACCCTGTACAAAATCGCTGGCGTTGCGCACGTAACCCCGCTGCAGGGTCTCATCGGCACGCTGAATAAAATCTTGCAACTGGTCGGGGGGCACGTCGCCCAATTTGGCAAGCATAACCTCGCGCATTTCCGCCGACTGAAAGCCAAACAGCGTCTGACCCGAGGTGGCTTTTATCAGTGGCCGGCGATAGCCCACTCGCACTGAGAAGCCGAGATCGCCCGGGCTTTCAATGCGCCCTACCACTACCATCTGATCGTCTGAGGCCACGGCAATATGGCACGACTGACCAATTTCACGCGTAAATGAAGACATCGCTGGCAGCGCCACCTCTAGCAAGGTTTTAGTCGGCGCACGGGCAATGCCCAAGGTAAACAGCTTGTTACTCAGCGTGTAGCCATCGCGGCCATCTTCGGCGGGAACGATATAACCGCGATACTCCAACGCCAACACCATGCGAAACAACTCACTCACCGAGCGATCGAGCTTGAGAGCTATTTGCGACGTGGTCATGGGCAGGGTTTCTTTGGCTAACAGCTCCAGAATATCCAGGCCTTTTTCCAGCGCCGGCGCCTTGTATTTGCGATCGTCTTCACTGCCCAGCGGTTCGCTTGGGTCTTTATAGCTATCTTTTGTCATCAAACAACTCGCTTGTGGTGGTTGGGCTCAATTGCATCATTATTATGTGTACAAACCGATTGCAGCGGCGGGTAGTCAACGGCGGCTATTTTACCTGTGAAAGCCCGCAAACCCTATGCTTAATTTTCATCCAATCGGTAAAGCTTCTGCGCCGTTTCGGCAAAAATGGCCTGGCTATACGCTGGGCCCTGCTGCTCTACCCACTGCCAGCAATAACACAACCAGCGGCTGTAATCGCCGGCGAGATTAATCACCGGCCAATCGCTGCCCCAAAGCAAGCGCTCGGCGCCAAACAGCTCCAGCACTTGTCGCATATAGGGCTGCATAGCCTCCCAGCTCTGCTGGGCCGCCATTTCGGTGGGCAGACCCGATAGCTTGCAGTACACATTGGGGTAAGCGGCCAGCGCGTCTATACCCTGACGCCAGCTCTCGCCCTCCAGAGTGGCTATGGCCGGTTTAGCGGCGTGATCGAGCACAATACTGAGAGCTGGAAAGCTCGCGGCCAATTGCCCGATAAAAGGCAGGTGGCGGGAATCCACCAGCGCATCAAACACCAGATTATGCTCGGCCATGGCGCCGAGGGCATCTGTCCGCGCCCGGGTAATAATCCAGTCATCCATCGCCAGGCCCTGCAACATGGGCCGCAGCCCGCAAAGCCTGGGGTTAGAGGCCAACTCGGCGATCTGCTCGGTCGCCTGCGGCGCGCTTAAATCCACCCAGCCGACCACCCCCCTAATATGCGGATAATCTGCCGCCAGTTGCAGTAAATAGTGGGTGTCCCGTATATCGGGCTGCGACTGCACCAACACCGAGCCCGCAACGCCTAACCCATCCACCTCCGCCAGAAAATCCACTGGCGAGTAGTCGCGGTAAATTGCCGTTAAATCACTGCTGGGCCATTGGCAACCATGTTTACCCAACTGCCAACAGTGTTGGTGAGCGTCGATAATTCTCACGCCGAAGGCACCGCCACTTTAGCGCGCATGCTGGCACGGGCAAAAAACGCCACCACCACAAAACACACCAGCGGTACACCTACGGCCATATTAATGCTGCTCAAGTCTGATACCAGCCCCATAAAAGCGGTAATAATCGCACCGCCAATAATGGCCATAATCAACAGGGCGGAGCCAGACTTGGCCAACGGCCCCAAACCTTTAATGCCCAAAGCAAAGATGGTGGGGAACATCAGCGACATAAAAAAGCTGGTAGAGGCCAGCGCCAACATACCTGCATAATTGGGAAACAACATCGCCACCAGGCACAGGGCCACGTTGGCCATGGCGTAAACCAGCATCAGCCGCGCGGGCTCCACCTTGCTCATAAGCGCGGTAGACACAAACCGGCCCACCATAAATGCCACCAGTGACCAAGCCAGATAGTCCGCCAGGTTTTTCTCGCCGGTACCCGGCAGAGCGTTTTGTCCGTAGCGAATCATAAAGCTCCACACGCACACTTGAGCGCCCACATAGAAAAATTGCGCCGCCACCGCGAACAGGTAGTAACGCTTTTTCAGCAGGGCTTTAAAATCTCCCACCCGAAAGGCATGCTCGCTATCTTCGTGGC
>DATBNH010000025.1:0-4443 GCA_036554405.1 Cellvibrionaceae bacterium
ATTCAGAGATAAACGAGTATTCTGGCAGAGTAGTGTGACTAGAGCAATACTACTGCTTAACAATGAACGCTTGAACATAATTGAAACTCCCCTCGGGTTAATCCGCTGCCTGAGTTATTGTGAATCCGACGGCAACGGAGACTGAATTGTTTATTATTTCGCTTGGAAGCCAAATCATAGTATTGTAATACAATTAAAATATCAACACTGATTTTGCAGACTTTGCCTTACCCACGGCAGCATTCGAATATTTTTATTAAAAATCAATTATTTAAGATACATTGGTCGCATCAGGGAAAATAAAAATATTTTCACT
Organism: Cellvibrionaceae bacterium; assembly: GCA_036554405.1. Classification (GTDB taxonomy): domain Bacteria; phylum Pseudomonadota; class Gammaproteobacteria; order Pseudomonadales; family Cellvibrionaceae; genus Gilvimarinus. The sequence continues at coordinate 317 of DATBNH010000025.1, forward strand.
GAAAGAAATAAATAGGCTTTAAATAGTATAAATGACTATATCGACCTCGCGCCCAAAGCATCTCCACCGGCGACAGCAAGAGCGCTGTACACCGGGCGGTGCCTGTCTATTAATCTGCCGAACGGCTGCCCCACAGGGCAACACCCCCCTCAGACACGGCGCTGAAAGTCACCACAAAGTCTTTATCGGCAGTACTCCACAAACGCATGGTTTTACCCTTAAAGGTGCCCAAGCCATCCACCACCAGAGTGATCATATTATCCTCAGCATAGAACCAGCTACCACTCACCGCCCCGCTAATCAAGCCGGTGTCTTCCAGACTGATACTCACCGATGGCTTAATCGCTGCTGAAATATCTTTATTGTGATTAATCAGCTGATAGCTGCCTGTAACTTCCGCTTCGGTTATGGCTTCTGGCAAAGTCTCTGGAGCCTCACTTAACGGCACATAACGGTGGGGAGCTATCACCGGCCAGCCCTCGGTATTGATGGCCATTTCATGCACGCGCACTTCGTGCTGCTCGCCGCGACCAGGGAATCGCGTGTGAAAGAAAATCAGATGTTTATCCAGTTGCGCATCGTAGTACGCCGAATTGTGGCCAGGAGATACATAACCGGCACCGCCTGCAAATTGAAAATTCCCCATCAGCTTGACCGCGCCCGGGGCAATGGTTGCATCATCAAACAACGGCAGACTTGGGTTGGATTTCACCTCGGCAACATCATTACCCTCGGCATCCACATAAGGGCCATCCGGCGACAGTGAACGCGCCACCCGAATATTGTAGGCACCGCTAGCATCCAGCCCACCGAAAGAGGTAAACAGATAATAATATTCTGACTCGGGACTGTAGAGCACATAAGCCGCCTCGATACGGCTGTGGTTGCCACCGATAATATGTTTACCATAGCCCTGATCTGAATAGGGAAAACCGGTATCCGGATCCATGGCTAAAATAAAAATACCGCCGGAGTAAGACCCGTACATCATCCACAACAAACCGGCATCGTCATAAAACACATGTGGGTCAACCACGTTGGGGTGAATATTGGCGTTGTATTGCGGGTGAATATAACCTGGCTCACCGTTTGATGCTTTATTGCCCGAGCGCAAAAATATACCCGCATCCTGATAGGGGCCTTCTATATTGTCCGCTATCGCAATGCCCATAGCCGACAGCGGCGAATCGCCCCGGCAGGCGTTGTAGTACATATAAAACTTGCCATCGCCTAGCTGAATAACGTCCGTTGCCCACAAGGTATCAGTCTCTGCCCAGGCAAAAGTTTCGGCAAGTTCGGTGGTAACATTGTCAAACAGCGGATTGGCCACATTGACGCCATCGGCCACGCGCTGCCAGTTCATCAGGTCGTTAGTTTTCGCGGCCGACAAATGCGAGCCAAACACATAGTAGCTATCGTCCACTTTAATAACCGACGGGTCGTGCACGGCGATATTCTGAAAATTAATGGTTACGTCGCCAGTAGCTCCGCCGCCCCCATTATTACCGCCGTTATTACCTCCATTGTTACCGCCGTTATTATTACCGGGGTCGGTGACGGCATTGCCGCCGCTCGATCCGCCGCAAGCGGCTAAAAAACCGGTTAAACCGATAAGAATCCACAATGAATAATTTATTTTTAGTTTCATACTTCACCTCTAGCCTGAATATTTCATCTACCCAAAATACAGCAGCGTTTTTAACTCCCACCCCAACCGGGCTGGGCTTAATTAAGCCGACCTCGCGCCACTTACCAATAGCTCCCTCCCCCCGCTTGCGGGGGAGGGCTGGGGTGGGGGCTTTTAGTGTTGGCACAGTCTACAAAGCAAAGCGCCATTGCCCACAAACCTTAACAAAGTCGTTAGAGCGGATTTTCCCGAGCATTGAGATGAAACAACAAGCTAACGTATAAGCCTGAATAAAATAAAACACGGTAAAATTATCGTCCGGTTATTAGCGCCCCTATTCAGGAAACAACAGAAAAACTAAAACACATGCTCGATTGATATTGCTCGCCCGGCCTTAACACAATCGACGGGAAATCCGGTTGATTAGGCGCATCGGGAAATTTTTGTGGCTCCAGGCAAAAGCCACTGCGCTGAGTAAAGGTCCTGCCTTTCCCGGTGAGCGAGCCATCTAAAAAATTGCCCGAATAAAACTGTACGCCGGGCTCGCTGGTGTGCAGGGTAAGCACTCTGCCACTGGCCGGCTCAACAACGCGCGCAGCTCTGGCAAACGGATCGCCCAGTGGCTTATCCAGCACAAAGTTGTGATCAAAACCACCCGCGTATTGCAGCTGCTCCGCTTGCTCTTCGATAGACTCACCAATCGCCTTGCCGTGTCTGAAATCCAGCGCGGTAGAAGCAACAGGGGCAATGTCACCAGTGGGAATCAGGCCCTGATCAATGGGCGTGTAATGGCTGGCATCCAGGGTGAGTTGGTGATCCAGAATATCGCCAGTACCGGCAAGATTAAAATAACTGTGCTGGGTTAAATTCACCAGTGTGGGCTTATCGGTAGTAGCGTTAAACTCCACCTGTAAGCGGTTATCATCGGTCAACCGATAAATAACATCGACACTTAACTCTCCGGGATAACCCTGATCGCCATCGGCACTGATATAGGCAAGATGCAGCTCGGCACCCTCGGCAGTTATCGTGGGCGTCGCACGCCATAGAATTTTATCAAACCCACAAACTCCGCCATGTAAATGGTGTTTGCCATTTTCATTTTTTGCCAATTGATATTTTTGCCCATCCAGCGTAACGCAGCCATCAGCAATGCGGTTACCCACGCGACCAATTAACGCACCGAAGTAAGGGGATTGTGTTTCATAGGGGGCGACTGTATCAAACCCCAGCACCACATCGGCGCTGTGGCCGTGTTTGTCGGGGCAATGCAGCGAGACGATAATACCGCCGTAATCGCAGATGGCGACTTCTAAGCCGTGGGTATTTTTGAGTGTAAACAAGGTAGCGCGCTGGCCATTTGCCAACGCACCAAAATCGCGAGTCTCGATAGTAAATTTTTCTGCTGCAGCTTGCATCATCTCACCCTTTGCCAGTGTTGTTATTGACAGGCACATCAGCCGTGCCCACGAGTGAGTTATTGTATCAACTGGGCCCCATGGTGCCTTTCAATAAATCAGCCTTGCATATACATGCTATTATAATACAATACTGTTTTCAACAACCTGTACCATAATTCATGCATTGCCACTTTTAGAGATTTACCTATGTCTTTAGCGTCCGCCCTCCGCCTCCTATCCGCCCTTGCCTTTGCCTGTATGCTCAGCGTCTGTACTCTGGCCGAACAGGTTAGTATCCACGACCCGGTGATGATTCGTGAAGATGGCACCTATTACCTGTTCAGCACCGGGCCCGGCACCACTTTTTACCGCTCTGACGACAAGGTGGAATGGCAGCTTCAGGGCCGTGTGTTTGATACCGAGCCCAAGTGGGCACGGGATGTCGCGCCAGGTTTTAGTGGCCATCTGTGGGCACCGGATATCATTGAAAAGGACGGCGACTACTACCTGTATTACTCCGTTTCTGCCTTTGGCCGCAATACCTCGGCCATCGGCCTGACGGTCACCAAAACACTGGATGCCAGCTCACCCGACTACCGCTGGGAGGATCAGGGCATCGTCATTCAGTCCGTACCCCATCGGGATAACTGGAACGCTATTGACCCCCATGTGGTGGTAGATGACGAAGGCGCTGCCTGGATGAGCTTTGGCTCTTTCTGGGGAGGGCTCAAACTGTTTAAGCTCAATGAACAGTGGAACGCACCGGCCGAACCTGCCGAGTGGTACACCATCGCCAAGGGCGACCGGCCCGCGTTGATTGATGATGCTTACGCAGGGCCCGTGGAGCTGGAGGCGCCCTTTATTTTTAAACAAAACGGCTATTACTATTTGTTTATTTCACTGGGCAAATGCTGCCGCGGCGCCGAGAGCACTTATCATTTGGCCGTAGGCCGCAGTAAAACCGTAACCGGACCCTATATTGACCGAGAGGGCACCGACCTGGCAGCCGGTGGCGGCACAGTAGTACTAAAAGGTAATGCAAAATGGCCCGGCCTCGGCCACAACAGCGCCTATACCTTTGACGGTAAAGATTATCTGGT
>DATBNH010000040.1:0-1892 GCA_036554405.1 Cellvibrionaceae bacterium
AGGATAAAACTGCCGATATGCGTCACAATGATCCTGTAAATACCGATATTGAATGCGACAAATGCGGACGTAGCATGCAAATTCGTACCGGCTCAACCGGGGTGTTTCTCGGCTGTTCCGGTTACAGTTTGCCGCCTAAAGAGCGCTGTAAAAATACCATGAATCTGGTGTCCGGCGATGAGGCAGTAGATATTGATGCCGATGATGAAGCCGAGACACGTCAGTTGCGAGCCAAACGCCGCTGCAAGTTGTGCAACACGGCGATGGAGAGTTACCTGTTGGATGAAAAGCGTAAATTACATATTTGCGGCAACAATCCCGATTGCTCCGGTCACGAGGTCGAAACGGGCAGTTTTAAACTAAAAGGTTATGAAGGCCCGGTACTGGAATGCGACAAATGCGGAAGTGAGATGCAACTGAAAACCGGCCGTTTTGGCAAGTATTTTGGGTGCACTAACAGCGAGTGTAAAAATACCCGCAAACTGTTGCGCAACGGGGAGGCGGCGCCGCCGAAAATGGACCCGGTGCCCATGCCCGAACTGCAATGCCTGAAGGTGGATGATCACTATATTTTACGCGACGGTGCCTCTGGTCTGTTTTTGGCGGCCAGCCAATTTCCTAAAAACAGGGAAACTCGGGCGCCGTTGGTGGCGGAACTGTTGCCCCATAAAGATGAAATTGATAAAAAATACAGCTTTTTGTTTTCAGCGCCAGTGGCCGATGCCGATGGTGTGCCCACGGTGGTGCGCTATAGCCGCAAAACCAAAGAGCAGTATGTGCAATCAGAAGTAGACGGCAAAGCCACCGGCTGGAAGCGTTTTTATCAGAAAGGTAAGTGGATCGATGGCGGCAAATAGCGGCGCGCCCATAACTGACCCGTCTGCATCGCTGGCATCACGGGTTAATCAACGAATGGCCTGTGCTCGTTTGCTGCTGGTGCAATTGCAGGCGGCGCTGCAGGAAAACACGCCCTTGCCCCAAGTGGCGCTACAGGACAGCTGTATCGTTCATTTGTATGCGGCTTTTTTTCACTATCTGCGTGAGGTTTGCCAGTATCACGGCATTAAAAATCTGCAGGCTATCGACTCGCTACGTGCTGCCAGAGGCGCACTGGTAGCGGAGGGTAAGGCATCTGCGGAACTGGATGAACTGTGGCAGCTATATGCGGCGTCGGATTCCTGGTTGGCTGATATTATCAACGCCTACCAGGCGCTTTGGGCGCTACCGGTACCGCTGTCTGTATCGAAAGCCACAGACAAGCCACAGCCCGAGCAAATTGCGCTGGTAAATCTGGACCGTGGCACGGCCGCTATAACCTTCGATCGATTGCAGCAGAGTATCGAGCAACTGCAGCAGTTGATCGAGCGCCATCGCGAGTCCAGCACTGAATATTGAGTCTTGTTTCGGCAAAAAGCGCTGACGGATTTTCAGCGGCGGGTTTTAGTGTTAAAATGATTTCTCTATTCACAGCGAAACCCGTTTTTACCTGCTTGTCAGGATGCGGGTGGTACTTTTATGTCAGCATCGCTCTATGAGATAGTTGAGCTCGCCAACGGAGACGTAGTGCTTCAGCGTGTCGACGAAAATGGTAAGCCTTTGTTATCTATACGCTTTTCACCAGAAACATTGTCCTTTATGCAAGAGGGGAAATTCGACGTGGCGAAAGCCATGATCGAGGCGGGTATGGAGGCTGCCGGTGATTTAGCGGATGCCAACGATGCTGGAATAAACCCCGCTGTAGACGAAGATTACAGCAGCTACAACAAGCACACTTTGCACTAAGTCGTTTGTTGGGCGCAGTTAGGTTGGGCGTAGTTGACTGGCATTTCCACCTGTTAACCTCTCTGTGGGTTGTTTCTTTCTCCAGCTGCGGTAGGTATTAAAAATCCCCT
>DATBNH010000392.1:0-1647 GCA_036554405.1 Cellvibrionaceae bacterium
TAATGCTAGCTGGGCCTTAAAGCTTCTTGCGGCCCTTCACGGTCAGTCAATGATTAAAAAGCTCTACTTCGATGCAATGCATGACGCCAACGCATATGGAGAGTTTCGCGTTAGCCAAGGAAATTATGAATTCCATCGCGAAAAGTCCAAAGACAAAACCATGGCGGCCGACAGTCGAGCGTATATGGATAGCCGCTACAAAGGGATTAAAGCGGCTTATGACGAGGGGAAACAATGGTATCGGGAGGGTGATACGGGGTGGCTCGCATTAGCGTGGTTCAAACTGACTCATCTCCTTGTCTCCGCAGAGCCAAAGCAAAACACCGTCCTGCTCACCAGCCCTCGCTGCGCCAGCGCCTGCCTTGATTTCGCCGATGCGGCGCTACTGATTCCCGACGCTGTACATATGGGTCAGGAAACCTCGGCAGACACCAACTACCTCGATGTCCGCTGGCCCCCTATAGCACTCCCGAGCCAGCAAGGCAGTCTCGTCCTGCCAATGAAGGTGTGGCGCAACCGGCCCAGGGGTCACAACGAGCCCCATGTTCCCGAGCATATCTATGATGGGAATATTACCGATACTCAAACGATACAGGCCTGGGTTGTAAATACCTTGAATTTGGACAAAGCAGACCTGTAATGTGATCACAATTCTCGCGCACAATACCGAAAATGTGGACATCCGCCAGAATTTTGAAGTTGATCAGCCAGTATAGCGAACAGGAGCTGGCCTTGAAGGTGCGCCTCGCTGTGGATGCAAGCCCGCGTTTCTCTACTGGGATGGGCTTTGGTAATAAAGCGTTCAGGCGCTCGAAGCCAGAAGACGCCAGCAAAGTTTCGATCATCGAATCACGGAGTCGTCGATGAATCGATCCCAAACAGTGGCTCTGTTTTCGCGTCTGCAACCCAGGAATCTATTGGGGGGGCAACAGCCGGGGAACCTTTTCCAGCTTTCTATTCTAACGTCAATCGTCAATCGTCAATCGTCAATCGTCAATCGCTCTACAGCTTGTGCAACACTTCCTTCACCTGCATGGCATGGCGCCGACTGACGATGGGCATGGCCTCGGTGTCGGCTAGTCGAACCCGGTAGCCGCCCTCGGCCGAGCGCTCCAACGCCTGGATATGCGCCACCGACACCAGGGCATTGCGGTGCACCCGCAAAAAACGCCCGGCGAACTCCTGCTCCAACTCCTTGAGAGGGGCATCTAACAGATGCTCGCCACCGGTGTGATACACGGTGACGTATTTCTGATCGGCGAGGAAGTAGCGCACATCCTGCAGAGCGATCAGCTCGATGCCCCGATGGGTTTTGGCGGTCAGGTGTGATTTGGTTTCTGTTTCCGTTTGCGTCTCGCGGGCCACGGCGGCGCGCTGGACTTTGTTCAGTCGCGATACTTTGCACAAGACCTCGGCCAACTGCTCGCGCTTGATGGGTTTTAACAGATAACCGGTGGCGACTGTGGCAAAAGCCTCCAGCGCATACTGGTCATAGGCGGTGCAAAAAATAATAGCCGGTGGATCGTCCAGCGCCTCCAGCGAGCGGGCGGCGCTCAGGCCATCTTCTCCTGGCATTTGAATATCCAGCAGCACCACATCCGGATCGTGAACCTCTATCGCCTGGCGCGCGGCCTCGGCCGAGGCCAC
>DATBNH010000052.1:0-3454 GCA_036554405.1 Cellvibrionaceae bacterium
TATAGCGATCAAAAACACTACCGGAACCTCGTTAAACCAGCGATAGAACACATGGCTTTTGGTATTTTCGTCGCGGGCAAATTTTTTCATCAGGGCCAGGCACACATGGTGATAACCCACCAGTAACACCACCAGGAATAATTTCGCATGCATCCAGCCCATTTTCAGCCAGGCCGGATTCAAATACAGCAGCCACAGCCCCAGTGCGATAGTGGCGATCATTGAGGGCAGCATAATAACGCGGTAGAGCTTGCGCTCCATGATTTTAAAGCGCTCACGGCTGATTTCGTCCTCGCTCATGGCGTGATACACAAACAGCCTTGGCATGTAAAACAGAGCGGCAAACCAGGTGATAACGGCAATTAAATGAAAGGCCTTGACCCAGAGCATGGTGATTCCTTGACAGTTTCGGTGACAGATGGCGGTTATTATGCCAGTTACCCTTTCGCTTTGGGCGATGGGCTTTTATGATAGGCGGCTTCTTTATGCATTAATTCACGAAGCAGTGGGTTTTAGGCGACAACAACAGGGGGTTTGGGTGATTAAAGTAGGTATTGTAGGTGGCACCGGTTATACCGGAGTAGAGCTGCTGCGGCTTTTGGTGAAGCACCCAGAGGTTGATGTCAGCGTTATTACGTCCCGCGCCGAGGCGGGTATTGCTGTGGCCGATCTCTACCCAAACCTGCGCGGTTTTACCGATCTGGCCTTTACCGAGCCGGATATCAACGGGCTCGGCAGCTGTGATGTGGTGTTTTTTGCCACCCCCCACGGCGTGGCGCAAAACCTGATGCCGGCACTGTTAGCGGCGGGTACCCGAGCCATTGACCTGTCAGCCGATTTTCGTATTCGCGATCCAGACTTATGGGCACACTGGTACGATCAAGCCCATGGCTGCCCAGAACTAATCGAGCAGGCCGTTTACGGTCTGCCTGAGCTAAACCGCGAGGCTATTAAAAGTGCGCGCCTGATCGCCTGTCCTGGTTGTTACCCCACAGCAGCCCAGCTGGCCTTGTTGCCCCTGTTGGAAAGCAATCTGGTGGATGCTGAAAACCTGATTATAGATGCCGCCAGCGGTGTCACTGGTGCCGGGCGCCAGGCTAAGGTAGACAATTTGCTCACCGAGCTCAGCGACAGCTTTAAAGCCTATGGCGCTGGCGGTCACCGTCACCTGCCAGAAATAGAACAGGCGCTCAGGGACATGCAGCCTACTGGTGCCCCCAGCGCTCGGGTGACATTTGTGCCACACTTGTTACCGATTATTCGCGGAATTCACGCCACCACTTATGCCCGCGCCCTCAAGCCCGATGCTCTGCCGGATTTACAGGCGCTGTTTGAGCAGCGTTTTAAGCACGAGCCATTTGTGGATGTGATGCCCGCCGGCACCCATCCGCAAACGCGTTCAGTCAAGGGCTCCAATGTGTGCCGGATTTCCGTGTTCCAGCCACAGATGCGCGATACTATTGTCGTGCTGTCGGTGATTGATAACCTGACCCGTGGTGCCGCAGGCCAAGCTGTGCACAATATGAATATAATGTTTGGCTTTGATGAAACCGCCGGGCTTGATGTGGTAGCTCTGTTACCTTAAACATCGACAGGAGAGCTTGCATGGTGACTGTAAAGGGCAGTAAACAGAACAACCTCAAGGTAGTGCCCTATCGACCGGTACGACAAGTACTGTTCTTTTTTCTGGGGGTGATACTGATAGCGGCAGCTATTGTTGGCAGTTTCTATGTGGGGCAATGGAGTGGCGTGGACGGCCAGCACAGCGCCCTGATTGAGCGTGACCAACTACGCGCCGAGCGGGTAAAATTGCTAAGTGAGGTAGACTCTTTGAGTCAGCAGGTGGTTAATCTAAGCTTGGCCGCCGAAGTCGATAAACAGGCCAGTGCTGAAGTGCGCACCGAGGTAATGGATCTCAAGCAACAAATTGCCGGCCTGGAGGCTGATATTTCTCTGTACCGGGGGCTGATGGCGCCCGGTGAGGATGAGCGTGGCCTGCAGATAGGTGAGGTGAATATCTCTGCTACCAGTGTCCCCAATCGCTACCGCTATAAGCTGGTGGTGCAGCAGTCGGCTACTGAACATCAGGTGTTAAACGGTGCGCTCAAGGTGGATGTGATTGGCCGTCGCGATGGCGGTTTGATCCGGGTGCCTTTGTACCAGCTGAGCGAAGAACACGAAAGCGAAGATATTTTGTTGCGCTTTCGTTACTTCCAGAATGTAGAAGGTGAATTAGTGGTGCCCGAAGGATTCACTCCTGAACGCATGGAATTGATAGCGACTTCCACCGGTGCCAATGCGGCGCGAGTAGAAAAAACAGTCAATTGGCAGATATAACGTAAATTCGAAGCAAGGCGGAATTATTATGGGCTTTAACAGCAACCACACTTTAATATCCAAGGGCACCAAAATCATCGGTGATATTCATTTTTCCGGCGACTTGCAGGTAGAAGGCAAGGTTCAGGGCAATATTATTGTTGAAGGTGGTAATGATGCCAAGCTGGTAGTGGCTGACAAGGGCGTGGTCGAGGGTGAAATTCGCGTGCCTATGGTGGTCATCAATGGCAAGGTTATCGGGGATGTTTACTCCACCAAGCATCTCGAACTGGCCGCCAAAGCCATTGTCGAGGGCAATGTTCACTATCAGCTGATCGAAATGGTTAAAGGCGCGCAAGTTAATGGCAGCCTGGTGTATGGCGAGCCCGCTGCAGCGGGTAAAAATGCCAAAGGCGCTGTTGATGTCAAAGCAGGCCAGCCTTTACCCGCAAGTAGTTGACTGTTTTACTCTGGTATTGGGATAATGGTCGGCCATTCGATCGGCCTTTTGTTTTTTGGAGCGTGTTATGTCTTCACCTGAAGTGTTTACGCCGGAGCCACTGTATGTCAGCCCCAGCGCTGTGGCCAAGGTTAAAAGCCTGGTGGAGGAAGAGGGTAATAACCAGCTGAAGCTGCGGGTGTACGTCACTGGTGGTGGCTGCTCGGGCTTTCAATACGGCTTCACCTTCGATGAGGCCACCGCGCCCGACGACACCATTGTCGAAAAAGAAGGTGTGCAGGTGGTGGTGGATGCTCTGAGTTTTCCCTATCTGGCCGGCGCCAATGTGGATTATACCGAAGGTTTACAGGGCGCCCGCTTTACCGTCAGTAATCCCAACGCGGCCACTACCTGCGGCTGTGGTTCGTCGTTTTCGGTGTGATAATTACGGGGAACGGGGAACGGGGAACGGGGAACGGGGAACGAGCAAAATCCCCCTCTGCTGGCGGAGGGGTTAGGGGAGGTGGCAGGTAGGCACTGCAGCAATTTTTAGTTTAATTAACCGATAAACTGCATAAATAACCCTCTAAATTCATCGCCCCCTGGTGCTGCTATGCCGGATATATTCCCCCCAACACCACCGCCTCGTGGGCGCCGGTGACACTGGGTAAATTGCCTGGCATGCCGGTAAGCGTCTGG
>DATBNH010000060.1:0-1563 GCA_036554405.1 Cellvibrionaceae bacterium
TAGATTTGGGCAGCGATGCCATTAACATGGGTATTAGCACCGGCCTGTTGGGTGCGGCACTGGTGCTGGCGTTTATGCTGGCGTTTTACGGCCGCTGGGGGTTTATTGCTTGCGCGGGCCTGGCGGTTAATATGGGGCTGATGTTTGGTGTGCTCTCCACCCTGGGGGCCACCCTTACCCTGCCCGGCATCGCCGGTATTATTCTCACCCTGGGTATGGCGGTAGATGCCAATATTTTAATTAATGAGCGCATTCGCGAAGAGACACGCAAAGGCAAAAGTGCGTGGAAGGCATTGGATGCCGGCTTTAACCGCGCCTATGCCACTATTTTAGATTCTAATGTCACCACGCTGATTGCCATTGGCTTATTGTTTATGTTCGGCACCGGCCCCATTCGCGGTTTTGCGGTGACCATTGCCGTGGGTTTATTGTTATCAATGTTTACCGCTATTGCCTTTACCCGCGTCATTATGGAGTGGCGCGTGCGCAAATTGGGCCGTGCGCCACTGGCAATAGGCGGGCCGCGTTTTATTGAGCGCCTGGCCGGTGCCAAACCGTTGAACTTAATGCGCGCGCGCTTTGTGGGCCTGGTTATGTCGGCAGTTTTATCCATCGCAGCGCTGGGGTTATTGGCACAGCCGGGCTTGCATTACGGTATCGATTTTTCTGGCGGCAGCCTGGTAGAGGTAAATGCGCCGGTGGATATTGAAAATCTGCGCAGTGTTTTTACCGACAAAGGTTTAACCCAAGTGGCCATTCAGGAATTTGGCCGCGAGGGCTACTACCTGGTGCGCCTGCCCGATCAGGGCGCCGAAGCGGTGGCCAGTGGTGCACCCGTGCAAGCGGTAAAAGACGCGGTGCTTGCCATTGCGCCCGATGCCGAATTCCCCCGTGTGGAAATGGTGGGCCCCAAAGTCAGTGGCGACTTTGCCGACACCAGTATTTTGGCGGTGCTCTTGGCAGGCACGGGTATGTTGCTGTATTTGTGGGTGCGTTTTGAGTCGCACTTTGCCAGCGCAATTATTGCCACCCTGGCGTTAGATTTGGCCAAAATTTTAGGCTGCTTTGCACTGCTGAGTATTGAATTTAATTTAACCGCCATCGCCGCGCTGCTGGCGCTGATTGGTTATTCGGTGAATGACAAGGTAGTGGTGTTTGATCGCATTCGCGAACACCTGAAATTAACACCCGACAAACCCTTAAAAGAATTGCTAAACGAAAGCGTTACCTCCACCTTAACGCGCACACTGTTTACCTCGGCCACCACTTTTTTAGCGGTACTGCCCATGGCCCTATACGGCGGCAATGCGGTGGCCAGTTTTGCGCTGCCCATGTTGCTAGGGATTGTAGTCGGCACCAGCTCGTCAATTTTTATCGCCGCGCCCATTTTTTTACTCCTGGGCGAGCGGCGCGAGAAAAAAGGCCTGCCGCAATTGCGGGTGATTGAGGTGGATGATAGACCTTAAGAGCAGGATCACCGAGTCGTCGATCATCGAATCATTGATCGGTGTTTGGGCGATCGGCTATCGTGCCACACCAACCACTCCCCTCCCCAACCCTCCC
>DATBNH010000397.1:0-2229 GCA_036554405.1 Cellvibrionaceae bacterium
TCGAGAATACGGCCCACAAAAGGCGAGATTAAAAACACCCCGGCATCGGCACAGGCTGCGGCCTGGTTAAAACCGAATAACAAGGTCAGGTTACAGTTAATACCTTCTTTTTCCAGTTTTTCTGCAGCGCGAATACCTTCCCAGGTAGAGGCCAGTTTGATCAGTACGCGGGATTTATCAATACCATCTTTGTCGTACAGGTCAATCAAATGGTGGGCTTTGCTGATGCTCGCTTTCTCATTGAAGCTCAAGCGCGCATCTACTTCGGTAGAAATACGTCCGGGCACCAGTTTTAAAATTTCGCAGCCGATAGCCACAGACAAGTGATCGCTGGCCGATTTGATCAGCTCATCACCGCTGCCACCTTCTTTTTTAGCGGCGTCAATGCAGCGTGCAATCAAATCTTTGTACTGGGGCAGTTGCGCAGCTTTGTACAGCAGCGAAGGGTTGGTGGTGGCGTCTTGGGGCTTGTACAGTTTAATCGCTTCAATGTCACCGGTATCGGCAACAACATCGGTCATAGCTCTGAGTTGTTCAAGTTTGGAAGTCACTATTTGCTCCTGAATTATATGGCTTAAGTCTTACGCGCGGATATCGCTCGCTGCACATTCTGCTTTCTATGAAGCTATACATGGGCTGTGCTCTTTGTGCGAGTAGATGGATCGGGCGCTGGCGCGTGACTGGCCCGACCTCACTGGTTTAACCTCGGTGCTATTGTAAACCTTAACGCCCGTGGCTTAAAGCGAACTGTGCCTCCACGCTGGCCAGCGCGGCCTCTAGCACCTCCAGCCCGGCACCCGGCAAGTGGGCGTTTTCACTGATAATGCGCCGAAACCGCCGCGCTCCCGGCTGGCCCTGATATAGCCCCAGAATATGGCGCGATAGCTGGTTAAGGCGTGTGCCCTGGGCCAGCTCGGCCCGGGCGTAGTCCATAAACTCTGCCATCACTTCGGCGCGGCTGGGCACCGGCGTGGTGGCGCCGTAAAGCGTTTGATCCACCTCGGCCAAGAGGTAGGGGTTAGAGTAAATCTCGCGTCCCAGCATCACCCCATCTACCTGGGTGAGCAGGTGCTGGCACTGGGCTAAGGTGGTAATGCCGCCGTTAATAATAACGGTAAGATGCGGCATGGCCTCTTTAAGCCGCGCCACCTGCTCGTACTGTAAAGGCGGCACCTCGCGGTTCTGCTTGGGGCTAAGGCCCTGCAGCCAGGCCTTGCGGGCGTGAACAATAAATGTACTGCAGCCGCTTTCGGCAACCGTGCTCACAAAATGGCTAAGGCCCGCGTAATCATCCATATGGTCAATGCCAATCCGGTGCTTAATGGTCACCGGTATAGTTACCACCTCCCGCATGGCGCCGATGCAATCGCGCACCAGCTCGGGCTCGGCCATCAGGCAGGCGCCAATTTTACCGCTCTGCACCCGATCGCTGGGGCAGCCACAATTAAGGTTGACCTCGCTAAACCCCGCCTGTTCCGCCAGCCGCGCACACGTGGCCAAATCAGCCGGGTCGCTACCGCCCAATTGCAACGCCAGTGGCTGCTCGGCGGCGTTAAAGCGCAAAAACCGCTCGCTATCGCCATGAATCAACGCCCCGGTCGTCACCATCTCGGTATAGAGCAGGGCATTGCGCGTCATCAACCGCCAGAAGTACCTGCAGTGGCGGTCACTCCAATCCATCATCGGCGCCGCACAGAAGCGGTGAGCGGGCGCGAGGCCGGCAGTTGCGGGCGCAATAGTGGGGGCGGTGGGTGTTTGCACGGTGAATCCAGTCCTGAATATGGGGCTTATATGGCGTGTATTTTACATGGGTTGGGGTAGTTTGGGGGGTTCTGCTATTTTTGGGTAATGGAGCTTCGTATAGGTTTGGGTGCCAGCGGCAGAGGCTGGGGCATGAGCTCCAGGGCACACCGTAAACACATTCCTGTGGGCTCGGGCGCAGCGTCCCTGCTGCACACGGCCCCGGATCTCACACCCCAACCTCTTTGGACTTCGGTGCTTCGAGTTGATTAAGCCCCTGTCATCCGGGAGCGGTTATCCGGGCCTTTTTTGGGTTTGTGTGTGGGTTTGCGGGTGTTCGCTAATTTGCCTTATGGCACAGGCTACAGAAGTGACCGCATATAACCTTGTTTTAAATTATTGGCCATGGGGTTTGATGTAATGTTTATGTTGGAGCCGATTTTCACTGGCGGATGGTTTGCGGCCCTTTATTGGGGAGGCGGTCTGCCT
>DATBNH010000082.1:0-1558 GCA_036554405.1 Cellvibrionaceae bacterium
CTTTTACCGCGCCTTCTTTTTCCACTTCGTCAATGCGGATAATGGCGTGCATGGGGATGTAGGAGCGCTTGACCCCGGCAAACTCGGTTTTCAACTTCTCTTCGGCCGGGTCAACCAGTAATTGGCTGCGCTCGCCGAATACAAATTCTTCGAGTTCGATAAACCCGTACATTTCACTCTGATAGATGGCGCGGGCAAACAGCTCGTACACCTGCCCTTGATTGTGAAAGATGATTTTGTATATGGGCTTGAAAGACATGGCGCCTCAACGTAAATAAAGACAATGTTGGTAATACCTGCTCACTAATGGGCAGGCCGAAATGGGCGCGAATCATAGCATATTATCGGCGGTTGGGCAGTTTTCTGCACAAAAAATAACCGTTTTACACGCTTGTGCTATGGGCTTTAAAGCCTATGGCCGCTATAATGCCGCCCCCTTAACTGTCTATTCTATGTCCAAGGTTGTTTGTATGTCCGAGCCTGCTATGCCCGTGAAAAAGTTGTATATCAAGACGCATGGCTGTCAGATGAATGAGTATGACTCATCGCGCATGCGCGATCTTTTGGGGGAGTCGCACCAGATGGTGGCGACCGAGAATCCGGAAGAGGCCGATGTGCTGTTGATTAACACCTGTTCCATCCGCGAAAAAGCCGAAGACAAACTGTTCCACCAGCTGGGACGATGGAAGCAGCTAAAGGACAAAAACCCCAACTTGGTCATTGGCGTTGGCGGTTGTGTGGCCAGTCAAGAGGGCGCTGCCATTGCCCAGCGTGCACCGTTTGTGGATCTGATCTTCGGCCCGCAAACCCTGCATCGCCTGCCCGAGATGATAGAGCAGCCCCGTGAGAATGGCGCGGTGGTGGTAGATATCAGCTTTCCCGAGATTGAGAAGTTCGACCGCCTGCCCCAGCCCGAAGCCAACGGCGTCAGCGCTTTTGTGTCGATTATGGAAGGCTGCTCCAAATACTGCACCTTTTGTGTGGTGCCTTACACCCGCGGTGAGGAAGTGAGCCGCCCGGTGGCCGATGTTATGGCAGAAATTACCCACTTGGCCGGGCAGGGGGTACGCGAAGTTAACCTGCTGGGTCAGAACGTCAATGCCTATCGCGGTGCGGCCGCCGACGGTCAGCTGGTCGAGCTGGCGGAGCTGATCACTTATGTGGCCGCCGTTGACGGCATTGACCGCATTCGCTTCACCACGTCGCACCCGGTGGAGTTCTCCGATGCCCTGATCGACGTTTACGCCGAGGTGCCGGAGCTGGTGAGTCACCTGCACCTGCCGGTGCAGAGCGGCTCTGACCGTATTTTAATGGCCATGAAACGCGGCCACACGGCGCTGGAGTACAAGTCCAAGCTGCGTCGTATTCGCGCCCACCGGCCCAATATCAGTTTTTCGTCTGACTTTATTATTGGCTTCCCCGGTGAGACGGAAGCGGATTTTGAAAAAACCATGAAATTGATTGCGGATATCGGTTTTGATATGTCGTTCAGTTTTATCTATAGCCCGCGCCCCGGTACACCTGCGGCGGAGCTGCCCGACGATACGCCGGAGTCGGT
>DATBNH010000087.1:0-1875 GCA_036554405.1 Cellvibrionaceae bacterium
TGATAGCGGTTTTCATTATTAATGGAGTTATCAAGTCCTGCAGGACCATCAAAACTGACCGTATCGAAAGAGCGATCTTCGGTTAGATCCTGAATACGATCGGAGCCCAAATTAGAAGTCATCACCACCACCGTATTGCGAAAATCCACCGTGCGACCCTGGCCATCGGTCAGGCGACCATCGTCCAAAACTTGCAACAAGATATTAAAGACATCCGGGTGCGCTTTTTCAATTTCATCCAGCAATAATACCGAATAGGGTTTGCGCCGCACCGCTTCGGTGAGATAACCGCCCTCTTCATAACCGACATAGCCCGGAGGTGCACCAATCAATCGTGCCACCGAATGTTTTTCCATAAACTCCGACATATCAATGCGCACCAGTGCATCCTGCGTGTCAAACAGAAACTCCGCCAAGGCTTTACACAGCTCGGTTTTGCCCACACCGGTCGGCCCCAAAAATAAAAACGAACCATTGGGGCGATTGGCATCAGATAACCCCGCACGGGAGCGGCGCACGGCATTGGCAACAGCCACGACTGCCTCGTGCTGGCCGATCACGCGATCGTGTAACGCCTGCTCCATTTGCAACAGCTTTTCACGCTCGCCTTCGAGCATTTTTGCCACAGGAATGCCGGTCCACTTGGAAACCACCTCGGCAATTTCTTCTTCGCCAACTTTGTTACGCAGCAGTTTCATTTCCATCATATCTACCTGACTTGCCATATCCAGCTGCTTTTCCAACTCGGGAATAATGCCGTATTGCAGCTCAGACATACGTGCCAGGTCACTGGCCCGACGCGCCGCTTCCAAGTCCAGACGCGCTTTTTCCAGATTGCTTTTTATCCCTTGCGAGCCGTGTAAGGCCGCTTTTTCACTGCGCCAGACCTCTTCTAGCTCGCCGTATTTTTGCTCGAGCTCGGCAATATCACCATTGATTTTTTGCAATCGTTTTTTACTGGGCTCATCCTCGTCTTTTTTGACCGCTTCGCGCTCGATTTTTAGCTGAATCAAACGGCGTTCCAAGCGATCCATCTCTTCGGGCTTGGAATCAATCTCCATACGAATACGGCTGGCGGCCTCGTCAATCAGGTCAATGGCCTTATCGGGCAATTGCCGATCGGTTATATAACGCTGAGATAATTTGGCAGCAGCGATAATAGCCGAGTCGGTAATATCTACCCCGTGGTGAACCTCATAGCGCTCTTTTAGCCCGCGCAGAATAGCGATGGTATCAGCTTCGTTCGGCTCATCCACTTGTACTTTTTGAAAGCGCCGCTCCAACGCTGCATCTTTCTCAATGTATTTACGGTACTCATCCAGCGTAGTGGCACCCACGCAGTGCAGCTCGCCGCGCGCTAGTGCCGGTTTTAACATATTACCCGCATCCATAGAGCCTTCGGCCTTTCCCGCTCCCACCATAGTGTGCAGCTCGTCAATAAATAAAATAATGCGACCTTCCTGTTTGGACAGCTCATTCATAACCGCTTTCAATCGCTCTTCAAAATCGCCCCGGAATTTCGCACCGGCTAACAGTGAGCCCAAATCCAGCGACAATAAGCGCTTGTTTTTCAGCCCCTCAGGCACTTCGCCATTGACAATGCGCTGCGCCAGGCCTTCAACAATGGCTGTTTTGCCCACACCCGGCTCACCGATCAATACTGGATTGTTTTTGGTGCGCCTCTGTAACACTTGAATCGTGCGACGAATTTCATCATCGCGGCCAATCACCGGGTCGAGCTTGCCCGCCTCGGCGCGGGCGGTAAGATCAACCGTAAAACGCTCCAGTGCCTGTCGATGGCTTTCAGCATCGGCATCATCGACGGTTTCGCCGCCGCGCATTGCATCGACTGCCTGCTGCAAACGCTCAGCGTCA
>DATBNH010000105.1:0-4833 GCA_036554405.1 Cellvibrionaceae bacterium
GTAAGATCGGGGTTAACCAGGGAGATGCGATCCAGTTCAACCTGATTTTCAGGCCCCTGGCCTTCGGCTACTACAGAGACTGTGCCATCACGGCCAATACTCATGCGCTCAAACGGGGGCAAGGCAATGGGGCCATTGTTGCCCAATACCGGTAAGCCACTGCCTATTCGCAAGATGCCGGCAGCATCTACGTGTAAATCACCGGCGCGAGTGTAAGCCGGGTTGCCATCAGGAGCCTGAACCGCAATAAAGCCATCGCCATTAATGGCCACATCCAAATCACGACCGGTTTGCAGTATGGCTCCTGGTCTGAAATCGGTCGCAGGAGATTCTGTCATGGCGTAAGCACGGGTGGGCAAACCATCTCCGTAATAAACACCCATGCTACGCGCTTGAGCAAAATCGGCACGAAAGCCCGTGGTGTTGATATTGGCCATGTTGTTGGCGTGATTGGTCTGCGCCAGCATATTGTGCTTGGCACCGGTCATCGCGATATACAGGGCTTTATCCATGACTTACTCCGCTGGTTTTTTGGCGCTTTTACGCAAAAGAACATCTCTACAGAGCAATGTAGCAACAGCCGTGCCAGATAATTTAACTCAATAAAATCAATAAGATATAGGCGATCAGTGCAGCCATATAAAAAAAGCGGCAAACAGCTTCCGCCATTTGCCGCTTTCTCCACTGAACACTCGAGGGGTAAATTAACGCAGATTGATTATGGTCTGCGTTGTCTGGTTGGCAGTTTCAATAGTTTTGGCACTAGCCTGAAAATTACGCTGGGCAATAATCAGATTGACCAGTTGCGTCGACAAATCCACATTTGACTCTTCCAGCGCACCGGCATTAATAGAGCCCAGTGATGCCGAACCCGGCGTGCCGATAACCGCTTCACCGGTTTGGGATGTTTGCGCCCACATGGTATTGCCCACCGGCTTTAATGCTTCCACATTGTTAAAATTAGCCAGCGCCACTTGCCCCAGAACTTGCGCTTCATCATTGGTAAAACGCGCAAAAATCATACCTTCTGAATTGATATCCAACCCTGCCAGGCGCCCAGTGGCATAACCATTTTGATCCAGATCTTCCACTGCAAAAGCGGCACCAAATTGTGTAGAGCCCAACAGGTCAATTTCAAAATTGGAGCTTGAGGGAGGTTCAACGACGGGAATGGAGCCGCCCTGAAGCACATTCAAAGGTGCTAGCGCACCTATTTCATTTCCATTAGCATCTCGGGGCACCCAATTGGAAATCAACATGCTGTCGGTTAACGACTCATTAAGCGTGCCATCAGAATTAAAATGCACGTTGTACATGGCACGTGTTGGCACAGTGTTTTCGGGAGAAGGTAAAGTGGGATCTGGGTCACCTACTTCCTGGCCGTCAATCAGCACAAACATTTGCCAGTGATTAGGCGATGTTGAGGGATCTAAAGGGTCAAAAGGTTGTTTGACAAAATATTGCGACATGATGTGAGGGTTGCCCAAACTGTCGTAAATTCTGTTAGATGTGGCGTGATTATAGGTGGCCTGATCATCGGGATTAAACGAATTAATCGGCACCTCAGTAAAACTGGTTGCAATCAACGGCGCAAACAGATTGCCCACCGGAGGCGAGCTGCTGGCAATACTAAAACCCTCCTCCATCACAATAGAAATCTCCCCGCCCACGACCAATGAGTCTCCGGCCGTTGTCAAAGATTGAATACCCGTGCCTGGGCGACCGATAATATCTATTGCCCCCGGGGTAGGGTTGATATCCTCACTGAAGAGAAAACGCAGATCGGTACCTACTGCCGAGTTAACCACTAAATCACCCGCTACATTCACCTCGGCACTAATGCCCGGTAAAGTTGAAGAGCTTAGCGCATTAATTTCATTGGCGAGCGTGGCCATGGTTTGGGATGTCAACAACACGCCATTCAACATCAGGTTATTATTACTGTTGTCAAAGCCCGCCTGCTGAATAGTGGCAATAGTCTCAGCAGTTGCAGTAATACCCGCCAGAGAATTTAATTCAGAGGCCGTTTGCGCGGCAGAGGCGCCCTCCTCTGAGGTGAAGGTTACCAGCCCGCCAGTGGGACCTTCAATTTCCAGGGTTTGCGCGCCATAACCATTATTAACAGCAGCAATACCTTGAGTCAGGGCGCCCCCCCCACCTAATGCCGCTGACAGCGGGTTGGCACCGGTCACATTATTCACAGTGACGGTACTCGTCTGACCAGAGTTAATATCTCGAAACTCCAGATTGCCGCCATTGGCTACGGCCTGAACATTAATGGGGGTAGCGTTGCTGAAAATTGCACTATTAATGAGGTTAACCACATCCTGAAGCGAGTTCGCAGTCGATGAATCCAATACCACATTTACGGTACCGTTGCCCGAGGCCGGTGCAGAACCGGCAAGACTCACGTCAAATGTTGTATTGTTAGCACCAAAATCAATGGGGGTCGCCACTGCGCCCATATCCAAAGAAGTGGTAGTCGCCACGCTCTGTCCCGCCTGTGCAACACCAATGGAGGAACCATCTGTAGCAAAGGAGGTACCTATGGTTTCAAGCACACTTTCATTGGCATTCAAATTGAAGCGACCGCCCACCGTAGTAGTCTGACGCGGCGCCAGGGTACTCACATCTACCTGTAAATGACCGAGAATGCCGCCAATATTGCCGTTGGCATCAGCGGCAAAACCTTGAAGGTTGCCTCCGGTGTTCGTGACCACATAACCTTCATCATCCAAACCAAAAGCCCCTGCCCGGGTAAATAGCTGTTCGCCATCATTACTGACCACAAAAAAACCAGCACCATTAACAGCTAAATCCAGCTGATTATCAGTAAAGTTCAAATTCCCCTGGCTGTGCTGCTGACGAATCATTTGCAAATTAACACCACTGCCGGGAGTGTTGGCGCCACTGCCCAGCAAGCTGCTAGCGTAGACATCGCCAAATTCAGCGCGAGAATTTTTAAACCCGGTGGTACTGGCATTGGCAATATTATTACCGGTCACTTTAAGATCGGTATTGGCGGCACGAATGCCGCTTAGCGCGGTATTGAAAGGCATAGGTCTTTCTCCCAGTTAATGTGTATTCTTTGGTTTCAAGTAATTAATACACCTAAAATTAGTTAAAGTGGGTCACTTCACTAATATCAACAGCACCTACACCCGCCAGATTCAACATTATGCTGCCATCCGGGTTGAGGGTTACACTATTGACGTTAGCGCTCAGAGAGGTATCAAGTTGTTCGGTTTCACCATCCACATTGGCATGGACTTCAAATTGATAGTTACCGGGCGGCAAAGGTTCTTCACCCGCTTGCCAGTCCAGCAACTCGCCATCCACTTCGATGTACATACCATCCCAACGGAAAACTGTATCGCCTGCCGGGCGTACACCCAAAGGAACCTGCCCCACCAAAGAGCCATCATTGTTATATATACTCAATTTCACATTAGATGTGGACTCAGGGATTTCTACTGAACCTGAGACCATATTGTTGGGTAGAAGCAGCGCCTTATCGGTTGGCACTGACACCGAGCGACCCACCAGTGATGAGGCTTGCAGCGCCTGATTAGACATAAAGCTGCCGCTGAAATCCTCGAACTGGGAGTTCAGCCGTTCCAACCCCTCAACCGAACTAAATTGCGCTAACTGGGCAATAAAATCAGAGTTTTCCTGGGGGCTTAATGGGTCTTGATTATTGAGCTGGGTAATCATTAATTCCAAAAAGGCCGATTGCCCCAGTTCATTACTTTTCTTTTCCGGCTCTTTATTGGAAATACTCAAATTGCTCAGAATATTAGCCGCTGTGTTGGTATCATTGACCTGTGTCATGGCTTAATGTCCTCACTGACCCAGGGTCAATACACGCTGGGTCATTTGTTTGGCCGCGTTCATCACTTCCACATTCATTTGAAATGAACGCGATGCGGAAATCATATTGGTCATCTCTTCCACCACATTGACATTGGGGTAGAACACATACCCTTCTTCATTAGCCAAGGGATGATGAGGTTCGTATCGCTGTTGGTAAGGTGCATCGCTTTCAACAATGCCCAATACCGACACGCCGGCACTGGCCGCCTGATCATCACCGGCAATCGCGCCACCCTCACCCCATAATTGATCTCGCGCAAGCGCGGCAAACACCGGATGCCGTGCTCGATAGACATCTCCGACGCTAGAGCTGGCAGACTGCGCATTGGCAAGGTTGCTGGCAGTGGTATTAAGACGCAAACTCTGGGCGTTCATGCCCGAGCCGGCCACATCAAAAATATTGCCAAGAGACATAAGCCCTACTCCCGTTACTGTCCGCTCAAGGCTTTATTAAGGCCTTTGAAGCGACTGTTCAACAATGTGAAACCGGCTTGATAAGCCAGTGCGTTTTTCATAAATTCAGCGTGTTCTACCTGATCTTCGACGGTGTTGCCATCAACAGACATCTGATGTGGCGTACGGTAAGCCAGCTCGGCTGTATTTACATCCGAAGCGCCACCGGGCGACATATGGCCTCGGGCGGTACGCGCCATCTCAAGATTGCCCGAACTGGTGCGACTAAGCATTGCTTTAAAATCCAGATCGCGAGCTTTGAACCCGGGCGTATCGGCGTTGGCGAGATTATTAGCCAATACCTCCGCGCGCCGCGCCCGCACCTTGAAAGCCGTCTCGTGAATGCCAAGAGCTTGATCAAAAGAGAATGTCATAACCACACCTATTGCCGCTTTTTGTATTACACAGAGGTAATAGCAACCTGTGTGCCAAAAGCAATAAAAATAGATATATCGTTGATTTATATGGATTTAATTTAGATAAAAAGGGTTCAGATGAAGGGCTATC
>DATBNH010000129.1:0-1784 GCA_036554405.1 Cellvibrionaceae bacterium
TCTTCTACATAATCGCAAAGCACGCGCGGGTCGGCATCCGGGCAGGCGCTGGCAATGGCCGCCATGGCGGTTTCCACATAGGGTGGGTAACTGACCTTGCGGCTTTGCAGCAACTGTATTTCTTTTTGTTTTTGTTTAAGCCTGGCGTTCAGCTCCTGACGTTTGCGTTCATAACTGCTGTGTTGCCGGGCAACCTGGTCGCGCAAACTCATCTCGCCAGAGGTGCGTTCATGCAATCGCGCTACCCAGCGTTTGTGTAACCCCTCGGCGGCTATCAGCGCCTCCAGGTCGTTTTCCAGTTGCTCTATACCAATCCAGTCTTTGGCTAACAAGCGGCCCAAATCGATATCCACCTGGTTATTGGTTGCCATCACCGCCTTACCGGCCTGACGGAATTCGTTGCTATCGAGCGCGGTAATGTCTGCCCCCAAAGAGCAATCGGCCAATTGCGCTAACAACTGTCCGGTGGCCTCGACGTTGCGCGCCAGCTGCAAGCTTTGTTCGTGTACCGGGCGCGCCTTGGCCGAAAGCTCGCGAGTGCAGTCGCTAATGGTTTGCTCTAACTGGTCTTTATCTTTTAGCGCGGCAATGCCCTGCCTGCGCGCCTCTAAGGCTACTTGGGTTTCATGGGTTTGCGCGCGGCGCTGCTCACCCGCGCGCTGTTTTTGTTCGTTGTCGACTATGGCCTCGCGCATATCTTGCTGTTGGCTTTTAGCCTGCACATAGGCTTTTTGATTGGCGTACAAACAGCGGCTGGCTTCGGTGTATTCAGTGAGCTTGCGCTGCACCCAGGTATTTACGTAGGCCTCGGCGCTTTGCTGGGCGCCGCCGAGAATAGCAATAGCATCGCGAATGGCGCGGGTGTCCGACTCCATTTGGTGAATGGTTTTCATCAACTCCGAAACATTGCGAATAGCATCGCCCAGATCGCGCGGCTCCAGAATTTCGCGGGCGACAAAGTCGGTAATACTTTTTACCGGTTTGTAGGCCATAAAATTGGAAAAAGTGCGCGCCGCATGTTTAGCCTCGCGGTCCGATACCGCATCGCGTCTGCCGCGCAGGGCACCGTAAAGCCGGCGCAGATACGCACCTTTTTTATCGTATTCCTCTACCGCCTTACTGCCGTACTGCTTTTTCAGCAAGGTGGCGATATCGGTAATGGGCACCACATGCCGGCCATCTTTGTAATCTTTAACAAAGTGCGACAGGCTTAACTGTTCACCGGGAATAATTAAAAACACCAGCTCGTCTTGCCGCGCCTGCTTTTGACTGCCGGCGGTATCCAGATGCGCGCGCACACACATTACTGCGGTGAAGGCCTCGGCACTCTCGCCCTGGGTGGGGTGAAATATACCGGCCACATAGGCATCGGTGGTCCAGGGCCGTGCGTAGCTGCCATCGTCACAGCCGAGCACGTAAGAGGCCAGTGTGCGCACTTGCTTGCCGCCGCGTCCACGCTGGGTGGTTTCATCTTGCCCCGGGTTGTAATTAAACAGATTTTCGTAAGCGGCAGTCATCAGCGTTTGAATGGCATCGGCTGCGGTGGTTTTACCCGAACCATTGCCGCCGGAAAATAAATTAATGGGGCCAAATTCAAATTCCAGTTGCGGAATATTGCCCCAGTTAACAAAAATACCGCGCTTGAGAAACATCAGTTATCCTCCAGGGCGTTATTTTCGGGCAGAAGTTCTATAGATTCGTCGCCCATCAGCGTGCTTAATACTTCGTCGCTAACAAAACTGGAAATAGTCGGTTGAATACTGATCCAGCTCTCGTCGCTATCA
>DATBNH010000139.1:0-1695 GCA_036554405.1 Cellvibrionaceae bacterium
CCGCCCCAATACAAGCGACTGCCGACACGAAAAGCAGCCATTGAGCACGGGTTTTATCTGCACTGGAAATCAGCACACGCGCCGCCTCAAATCCAAGCAACACATTCACAATGGCAGGCAGAGTACTTAAAATTCCCTCAGGGTCAAAGGCTATCCCCTTACCAGTCCATAGGTGATTGGCTCCCATCACCCACAAATCAAACTGGCGCACCACATTGCCAGCCAAGCTGTAAGGGTCAGAGCTTATATTCAACAGTGCCCAATAGCCTAACAGCAACACGAGCGCAATTATCCCGCGGTACAACCCTGGCAACATAATAATAAAAGCCGCGGCACAATAAGCCAGAGCAATACGCTGCAATACACCTAAAATCCTGAGGCTGTCGAGATCACCGGTAAAAGGGTAGGCATTTAACGCCAAGCCAATAAGAAAAATCAGCGCCGTACGGCGCAGAATTTTTAATGAGCGTGATGCAAAAGACAGCTCAGCTTGACGCTGCCATGAAAAAAACATGGCCGAGCCGACAATAAACAAAAAGAATGGGAAAATAAAATCAGTAAATGTAGCACCGTGCCAATCGGCATGCAGCAGTGGACCATAGGCATAAGACCAAGACCCGGGCGTATTGACCAAAATCATTAACGCCAGGGTCAAACCCCGCATCACATCCAAAGACAAAAACCGTTGCTTAGCCATACCTACCCCCCAAACAAGCCGACAACGGAGCTTTAACGCCAGCTGCGCACCTTATGGCCTTTAACGGCATAAAACAGAATAAAAGCATAGGCTGGTAAGGCAATGGCAAATGCCATTTTACCATCGCCAGTATCGGCAAATAGACCATAAACTGCGGGTAATATAGCGCCGCCGGCAATGCCCATAATCAACAGCGCCGCACCTTTGCTGGTATAGCGGCCGAGATTGCTTAACGCCAAAGGCCAAATGGCGGGCCAGCACATGGCATTGGCAAACCCCAAAAGCGCAACAAAATACACGGCGTTCGGAAATTCAGAAAAACCCAGTATGCCGAACGTCAGCGATGACATCCCCATATGTGTTAAAGAACCGGTCATTACACACAGAGTAAAAATAATGCCCAAAATTGCCGAGAACATCAGTGCCGTTTGCTGACTGATTAAGCGCGGAATTGTGGCCACACCGACAATATAACCCAGCACCATAAAGATCATGGTGTAAGAAGTCAGCATCGAGTTAACACTGGCATCCAGCCCGGCCTGGCGACCCAACAGACCAATAGCATCGCCGGCGATCACCTCGACACCCACATAAAAGAACAGTGCCATTGCACCCAGAATCAAATGGGGAAATTTAAACACCCCACTTAAGCGTATTTCGTCTTGCTCTTGTCCATCCAAAACTTCATCTTCAATATCAGGAATGGGGGCAAAAAACATCGCCGCCCCCAAAAGCGCCAACGCAATGGCCATGCCGACATAAGGCGCCACCAGTTGGCCGGCCAGCTCATTGAGCTTGGCATCTCGGGCCAATTCGGGCAGAGCTGCAAGCTCCGCCTCTGATGCGCCGCTAATGCCAGAGATAACCAATGCCGTAAATACTAACGGCGCTACTACGCCTGCACCTTTGTTGAGCAGCCCCATAATAGAAATACGCACAGCCGCAGATTCACTTGGGCCAAGTTTAACCACATAGGGATTTGATGCAGTTTGTAAAAT
>DATBNH010000182.1:0-4779 GCA_036554405.1 Cellvibrionaceae bacterium
TCAGCCAGCACGCCGGCCTCGTCTGCGGCCAGCAGTGTCAGCAGTGCCGAGACCGTGGCAGGGCGTATTAAGGTTAATCAATTGGGTTTTGCCCCCAGCGCGCAGAAGCTGGCAGTAGTGCCCGCCTCTGATGCCACCAGTTTTGCGGTGGTCGATAGTGCCAGCGGCACGCAGATTTTGACTGGTACCCTGAGCGCCAGTAACCGCTGGCCGCTGGCCGATGAAACGGTAGCGCTGGCTGATTTTAGTGAACTACAAAGCGCGGGTAGCTATCGTGTGCAGGTAGCAGGTTTGCCCGATTCCGATCCCTTTACTGTAGGTGCTGAGCCCTACAATGCTCTGAATAAGGCCTCTATCAAGGCGTTTTATTTTAACCGTGCCAGTACCCAGCTATTACCCGAGCACGCCGGAGATTGGGCGCGCCCTGCGGGCCATCCGGATACCGAAGTGCTGATACATGCATCGGCTGCCTCCGCCGAGCGCCCGGTGGGCACGGTGTTATCTTCCCCCAAAGGCTGGTACGACGCCGGTGATTACGGCAAGTATATTGTCAATTCGGGCATCTCTACCTATACCTTGCTGGCCGCGCTGGAGCAGTTCCCCGATTACTATGCCAACCGCGATCTGAATATCCCTGAAAGTGGCGATGCTATTCCCGATCTTCTGGATGAGACTCTATGGAATGTCGACTGGATGCTCACCATGCAGGACCCCCATGATGGTGGCGTCTACCATAAGCTGACCACCAAGAATTTCGCCGGTATCATCATGCCTCACGAGGGCACTGAGCCGCGTTATATAGTGCAAAAAGGTACCGGTGCCACCCTTAACTTTGCCGCAGTAATGGCCGCGGCCAGCCGTGTACTGGCCGATTATCAAGAGGCGTTTCCCGGTAAATCGGCCGAGATGCTGGCGGCCGCCGAGGCCGCCTGGCAGTGGGCCCTGGCCAACCCCAATGTGCGTTACCAGCAGCCCGATGATGTTCACACTGGCGCCTATGGCGACAGCAACTTTGCCGATGAGTTTGCCTGGGCGGCGGCGGAGCTTTACATCACCACCGGTAATGACAGCTACTACCAGGCACTGGATGCACCCAATACCGGCAATGCCGTGCCTGCCTGGCCACAATCGCTGGGTCTGGCCTGGATGTCTCTGGCTTACCACAAGGATGCTCTCACCGAAGCCGCCGATACGGATCTGATCGAGCAGCGGGTTATTGATCTTGCCGATAATATTCTGACGGCGGGTAATAACTCGGCCTACCGGGTGTCGATGACATCGTCGGATTTTGTCTGGGGCAGCAACGGCGGCGCTATGAACCGCGCCATGATGTTACTGCAAGCCTACCGCTTGACCGACAATGATGCCTATCTGAACGCTGCTCAAGACTTGCTGGATTATGTGTTGGGCCGCAACCCTACCGACTACAGTTATGTAACAGGTTTTGGCGAGAGGCCGCCTATGGAAATTCATCACCGGCAATCGGCGGCGGATGATGTGCACGACCCAGTACCGGGCTTTTTAGCCGGTGGGCCGCACAGTGGCCAGCAGGACGATTGCGACTATCCATCAAATCTGCCCGCCAAGTCCTATGTGGATCACTGGTGCAGTTATTCCACCAATGAGGTGACCATCAACTGGAATGCGCCGTTGGTGTATGTCACCGGCGCGCTGGAGGTTTATTACGCCGACTGATAGTAATTCTTGTCGGCTACTAACAAGTCCTACTCAACGCTGAGAGGGCTTGTCCAAACCTCGCCGGGAACCGGCTGGATGTCGCCAATATAGCGTCCGAGCAGCTCAACAAATTCCTTGCGGGGTACTTGTTGGGCGCCCAGGGTAAAGAGGTGATCGCTGGCCACCTGGCAGTCAATTAGCTTAAAACCCTGCTCATTGAGCCTTTGGGCGAGGGTGATAAAGCCCGCCTTGGAGGCATTGGCCACCCGGCTGAACATGGACTCGCCAAAAAACACCTGCCCCAGGGCAATACCGTAGAGCCCGCCCACCAACTGTTGCTGCTGCCACACCTCCACCGAATGGGCAAACCCGAGCCGATGCAGGTTATTGTAAGCGCTGAGCATCTCCTGGGTAATCCATGTGCCGCGAGCACCTTGGCGCGGTGCGGCGCAGGCGCGCATAACCTGGTCAAAGGCGCGGTTAAAGGTGAGGGTGAAAGGCTGTTTGGCCAGCAGCTTTTTCATACTGCGCGAAACATGTACCTCGCCGGGCACGATCACTGTGCGCGGGTCGGGGCTCCACCAGAGAATGGGTTGATCGGCCTCGTACCAAGGGAAAATACCAGCGCGATAGGCGCGAATCAAACGCTCCGGGGACAGGTCACCACCGAAGGCCAGCAGGCCATCGGGGTCAGCCAGTGCATGGTCAACCGGCGGGAAGTCGAGACGATGTGGATCGAGAGCGTGCAGCTGGATCATATCGCCGCTCCTGCGCGCCCCTGCGCTTGCGGCATACGCGGGCCATGGATGGTCTTAGTGCAGATTATGCAGGGGCGATTTATCTGCCCGTACATCCTGTACATCGCCGCTCCTGCGCATCCCTGCGCTCGCGGCATACCGTACATCCTGTACATAAGCGGCCCGAAGGCCGCTGGGGTATTATTAATCATCAAGGAATTTTTCGGCATCCAGTGCCGCCATGCAACCGAATCCGGCCGAGGTAATGGCCTGACGGTAAATATGATCAGACACATCGCCGGCGGCATAAACACCGGGTACACTGGTGGCGGTAGCTTTACCTTCCAAACCGCTGTTAATCAAAATGTAGCCATCTTTCATGTCTAATTGGCCGGCAAAAATGTCGGTATTGGGTTTGTGGCCAATGGCGATAAACACACCGGCCACATCAATTTCTTGCTTGCTGCCATCATCGGTGCTGGCCAGGCGCAGACCGGTGACGCCAGAGTCGTCGCCGAGTACTTCATCCAGAGTGTGGTTCCAGAGAATTTTCACATTGCTCTTGGCGAACAGCTTGTCTTGCAGAATCTTCTCTGAACGCAACTTGTCGCGGCGGTGAACCAGGGTCACTTCACTGGCGATATTGGATAAGTAAAGAGCTTCTTCCACCGCAGTATTGCCGCCGCCGATAACCGCCACTTTTTGGTCCCGGTAAAAGAAACCATCACAGGTGGCACAGGCACTCACACCTTTACCCATAAAGGCCGATTCCGACTCCAGGCCCAGATACTGTGCCGAGGCACCGGTGGCGATAATCAGCGCATCACACGTGTAGGTGTCTGTACCTTTGAGCACAAAAGGGCGCTGGGACAGATCGGTTTCGCTGATATGGTCGAAAATAATCTGGGTATCAAAGCGCTCGGCGTGTTCCTGCATTTGCACCATCAGGTCAGGCCCTTGCAGGTCGTGTATCCCGCCCGGCCAATTTTCTACGTCGGTGGTGGTGGTCAGTTGGCCACCTTGCTGCATACCTGTGATAACCACCGGCTTGAGATTGGCGCGCGCGGCATAGATGGCAGCGGTGTATCCGGCAGGGCCTGAGCCCAGAATAATCAGGCGGTGATGCTTGGTATCGCTCATTGAGGCGTCCTTAAAATAGTCTGTATCTGAATGGGGTGGGTGTTAAGTGGTTGCAATGATAAGTGAATCACCGGGTATGAGCAAAATTGTACTGTTCAATGCCCTAAATTGGTAAAATTTATCAGCCTCGTGGGTGATATAGTGTGCATTGCCATTATGCGATCTGCACAAATCCCTGGCGACTGCTTTACAATAGCCCATGATAATAACTGACGGATGCCACACTTGAGTAAAAAAGCCACAACCCAACCTCCAGCCGCTGCTGCCAATACCGGCGTGGTACTGCGTATGGTCAAAGAGGGCGCGCTGATCGGCCTGGTGGCTGTGTGCGTGTATCTGTTGATGACGCTGCTAAGTTATGATCCGGGCGATCCGGGCTGGTCGCGTACTGGCGATAACGCCCGAGTGCATAATGCCGGCGGCCCCGCCGGCGCCTGGCTGGCCGATGTGTTCTTCTCGCTGTTTGGTTTTCTTGCCTATCTGTTTCCGCTGATGTTGGGTTATCGCGCCTGGTTGATTTTTCGCGACCGCGCCCAGCCGATTTCTTTCGACCCGGTATTGCTGGGTTTACGGGTGGTGGGGCTGATTTTAGTGATGGTAGCCGGTACCGGGCTTGCAGTATTGCATGAAGGGCTGGGTAACACGGCGCTTCCTTTTTCCGATGGCGGTATTCTGGGCGCATCAGTGTCCGAAGCGGTTACCGCAGCCTTTAGCCGCGAGGGCGGCACCTTGTTGCTGTTGGCGACATTTCTGTTTGGTTTAACTATTTTTGTAGATCTGTCGTGGCTGGCCTTGATGGACACCCTGGGGCACTGGGCGCTGAGTGCCTGGCGCGGTATGGGCGAGCGGATCAGCCAGTGGCGCAGCAAGCGCGCCGAGCATCAGCAAACAGCCAAGGCGCACAAGGTGCGTCGCGAGGTGATTGAAAAGCGGGTAGAGGAACAGGCCAAGCGCGTGCCCCCCACCATTGCCGAGCCCATTAAAAAGCCCCAGCCCTCGGTGCGGGTACAAAAAGAGCGTCAGGCGTCCCTGTTCGATGCGGATACGCCACTGATTGGTGAATTGCCCCCCATCAGTCTGTTGGACCCAGCCGATAAGCGCAGCGACAAAGCTTACTCCAAAGAGTCGTTGGAGGGTATGTCACGCTTGCTGGAGCTGAAACTGAAAGACTTCGGAATCGAAATCGAAGTGGTGGCGGTGCAGCCGGGCCCGGTTGTCACCCGCT
>DATBNH010000190.1:0-2972 GCA_036554405.1 Cellvibrionaceae bacterium
TGCAATTAATCAGCGGCGATGCCGGTACCGTTAATGGTTTATTGGCCACTAACATTAACGGTATTTGGCAGCGTTTGGCTGCCTTATACAGGATCTCTTTAATGACCACCGGACAGGCATCGGCATCTACCCAGATTTTCATTCAGCTGTTTTAAACCCGGCATCCGGCGTAAAGCGTGGGCCGTGTTTGTCGGCTAATGCCTGTAATGCTTGGGCGATATTATTGTGCCCCCGGGTTTCGGCATAGTGCATGGGTCCGCCTTTGAAGGGTGCGAAACCGGTGCCGAAAATCATTGCGCCGTCCAATAGCTCGGGGTTACTAATCACACTTTCGCGCAGGCAGGTCATACACATGTTGATCATGGGTAAAATCAGGCGATCGGTTAAGTCATCGGGCCCCGGGTTATTGATGGATTTTTTAACCGGTTTGCCTTTTAGCCAGGTGTACAGGCCCTTACCGGTTTTTTTACCCAGATCTCCAGTTTCGATTTTTTTGGCGAGCCAGTCAGGCACGCTCGGCATTTCGGTGTCCAGCTCCTGTTTTAGCATTTCGGCAACGCCCATACAGATGTCGAGCCCGACTATATCGGCAAGCTCTACCGGCCCCATGGGCATACCAAAATCTTTGGCAGCCTTATCAATGGTTTCGGCAGCAATGCCCTCATCCAACAATTGCATGGCCTCCAGCAGATAAGGCGTAAGCGCGCGGTTAACCAAAAATCCGGGGGTGCCGGTAACCGGTGTGGGCAGGCGCTTGATTTGCCCGGCAAAGGCCATAGCTTTTTGGTGGGTATCATCGCTGAGCTTGCTGTGTTTAACAATCTCAATCAACTGCATTTGTGCCACGGGATTAAAAAAGTGTAACCCCACCATGCGCTCTGGCGATTTTAGCTCTTTTTGTAATTCATCCAGCGGAATACTGGAGGTGTTGGTGGCAAGAATAGCCCCGTCTTTCATGCGGGGTTCCAACTCGGCATAAACGCTGCGTTTAATGCTTATTTTTTCTGGAACCGCCTCAATAATAATATCGGCAAGGGCCGCGCCGTCGTGGTTAAGGTCAGGTATCAGCCGATCCAGTACCGCACGCTTATCGGCACTACTTAAATGTTTTTGGTCGCACAGAGCGGCTGTGCGGCCGATGGCCTTGCCGATAATCTCGGCGTTCATATCAAACAGGGTAACGGTAATGCCTTGCATGGCGCACCATCCGGCAATATCGCCACCCATTGCGCCGGCGCCGACTACATGAATATTTTTAACCTCGGCTATATTTTTGGGTGCGAGTTTTTTCATGCCCTCCTGCAAAAAGAACACGCGCACCAGATTGCGCGAGGTCTCGGTGAGCAGAAGCTCGGCAAAAGAGTCGATTTCGGCGGCGAGCATTTTGCTGCTGTCGCGGCCGTGATCCTCCCACAGGGCAATCAGCTTCTCCGGCGCTGGGTAGTGCGCGGGCGGCGCTTTGCCCGCGGCCTGCTTGCGCATTTGTTTGGCCAGCAGCTTGCGTGCTGGCGCGGTGTTTAGCAGTGCGCTCTTAAACGTACTTTTTTTACGGGCAAGCTTGCCAGTAATGGCGGCGTCAATGGCGCCATTTACATGGCGCTCTTGCACCCGCGCATCAATCAGTCCGGCACTTTTAGCACGCCGGTCATTGAGCGGTTTACCGGTGAGCATCATGGTCATCGCTTGTAGCGGGTCCATAATTGCCAAGCTGCGGGCGGTGCCGCCAAGGCCCGGGTGCAAGCCCAGCAGTATTTCGGGAAAACCAAAGCGGGCGCCATGCACACCAATGCGGTAATCACAACAAAGCGCCAGCTCCAAGCCGCCACCCAAACACAAACCGTGAACCACGGCTATAGTGGTGAACGGCAGAGCGGCAAAGCGATTGGCCACGGCGTGGGCATCGTGCAGTTTATTGCGGGCAGCGTCTTCTGAGTCTAACTGACCAAATTCTTTAATATCGGCGCCCACACAAAAATTGGAGGCTTTGGCCGAACGCAGTACCAGTGCTGCAGGTTTATCTGCCTCCAGCGCCATAATCACTTCGTTGAGCTCTGTCAGTACTGCCTCCGAGAGGACATTGACCTCGGCCCCCACGCAGTCAAACATCAGCCATGCGATTTTCTTATGGTCAATACGCAGCTGCCAGTTTTTCCAGGGGGAAGGTGTCTCGGCGGGCAGACGAAAAGGGCCGATGGTTTTTTCGCGCTCGGCCAGTGTATTGAGTACAAAACCTGTCATACCTGCCTCCTATACGGCTTCAATTAACATGGCGCCAGCTTGGCCGCCGCCGATGCACTGGGTGGCAATGCCGCGTTTGGTGCCAGTGCGTGCCAGTGCATTCATCAAGTGCAGCACAATGCGATTACCGCTGGTGCCCACCGGATGGCCCAGGGCGATAGCGCCACCGTCGATATTCAGTTTGCTGTGGTCAAACTCGCCCAATACGCTATCGAGCCCCAAGGCTTCACGGCAAAAGTCGCTGTCGTTCCAGGCAGCGAGGCAGCCCAGCACCTGGGCGGCAAAGGCCTCGTTAAGCTCCATCAGGTCGATATCATTGAAGGCGAGTTGGTTTTTGTTCAGTAACTTGCCCACGCTCACCGCCGGCCCAAGCCCCATCACCGACGGGTCAAGTCCACTCCAGTCGCTGTCGATAATCACTGCTTTGGGGGTGAGCTGGTATTTGGCCACGGCCTCTTCCGAAGCGAGAATCATCCAACTGGCGCCATCGGTAATCTGCGAGCTGTTGCCGGCTGTCACCTTGCCATAGGGGCGCTCGAATACCGGCTTGAGTTTGGCCAGATGCTCGACCGAGCTGTCCGGGCGAACACCATCATCAGTGGGGTAGACTTTGCCTTTATTGTCGATTAGCGGCACTACCTCGCCGTCCAGCAGCCCTTCTTCTTGCGCGCGCGCCAGGCGCAAATGGCTTTCAACGGCAAGGGTATCCGCTTGGCTGCGGGTAATATTAAAAA
>DATBNH010000408.1:0-4229 GCA_036554405.1 Cellvibrionaceae bacterium
CCAACATTAATCAACCACTGGATGATCACACCGATATCAATCTGCGTATTCTGGCTCTGATCCCCGATGACTACCTGCCCGATGTCCACAGCCGCCTGGTCATGTACAAACGTATTGCCGGGGCCGAAACCACCGATGCCCTGCGCGAGCTGCAAGTGGAGATGATCGACCGCTTTGGGCTTTTGCCTGAACCGGTAAAAAATCTGATGCGCGTGACCGAAATCAAACTCCGGGCTGCCGCTATCGGCATCAGCAAGCTGGAGCTGGGCAACAACGGTGGGCGCATTGAATTTGCCGCCGAAACCTCGATTGACCCATTGCAGATAGTGCGCCTGGTACAAAACCATCCCCAGCACTACCGGCTCGATGGGGCCTCGGCATTAAAACTGACCATAGCGTTGGCGGATGCCGAAACACGACTTGCGCACACCGATGAGCTACTCCGGCAGTTGAGCCCGGCAGTAAATAAAAAAACAGGGTAAACTTGCCGCTATGAAGCCTCTGGAGCGAACCGATTTTATGAGAGCCTGCGTCTTACTGTGTTTAATCACCCTCGTGCTGGTGCACGTAACCCGTGCAAACGCCCAAGATGGCCGCTTTGATGGCTGGTATCAGATTGAAGTGATTGTGTTTGAACGCCGCACTGCCGACGGCGAAGAGTTGTGGCCCAAGGATATCACCCTGCGCTACCCTCTCAATTGGCAGGTGCTAAAAGACCCAGAGGCCTTACCCGAGCAACAGCCAATAGCATCCAGCGAGCCGCTCACGCCGGCTGTTAGCACCGCACCAGCGGTAGATCTGCAGCGTATGCCGTTCTATACCCTGCCCAGTGACAACCGCGTACTGAACGGCGAGCGTCGCCGGCTGGATGCGCGGCCGGAATTATCGGTGCTATTCCACGAAGCCTGGCGACAGCCCCTGAGCGCCGCCGAGGTAACCCCTTCGGTATTGATTTTTGGTGGCGAGCGCTATGATGCCCATCAACGACTGGAAGGCAGTTTGCATATTTATGTGTCTCGTTATCTGCATGTGCAAACCAATCTGTGGTTGAGCAATTTCCAAACCAACGCCGGTCAAATGCATACCCCCTGGCCGGAAATTCCACTAAACCCTATGGAGAAGCTGCGCCAGCTAGAGCAGCTTAACCTGGCAACAACGCCTCCGCTGTCGTTTAGCGCAGCACCCTCCCAACAGTGGCAAGCGCTGGAGTGGGAAACCTCTCTGCCCGAGTTTCTGGCGGCCGCTTACGTACCCACACGCATTGTGACTCTGCAGCAGAGCCGGCGTATGCGCAGCAATGAAACGCATTATCTGGATCATCCGCACCTGGGGCTGATCGTTCGCATCAGCCCTATTGATCGCTCGTCGGAATAGGCGCCGGCAAACTCGAGAGTACACCAGCAATATCGGCCTTCAGAAAAAGGCATCGAGCACAAAGGCTATTTTCTCTGAACAGCAGAAAACGCTAATCTACCCGTTAAGGCAGCAGTGAAGCCAACAAAGTAAAAACAGGCAGGCAGCCCACCACTACCGGGCAAATTACATCAGCACCACATCATCGGCCTGGAGACCCTTATCGCCCTGCTGCACGGCAAATTCAACAGACTGCCCCTCCGCCAGCGAGCGATAGCCCTCGCCGCGAATGCTGCGATAGTGTACAAAGATATCCTCGCTATTTTCACCACGGGTAATAAAACCGTAGCCGCGGGCATTGTTGAACCATTTAACCGTGCCGAAAAGTCGATCTGACATAGTGCAATCTCTTATTGTTATGGATTTGAGGCGTTAACACGTCTTTACAAACGTTTTTTACGTGATTTGCCCGCAAATGTCCAGCAGGCCGCTGGGAGCGGCCTGATTTTCGTGAAACCCTTTGCGGTTTATTGTCCAGCTCCGGTGTCAGGCTCCGCCGCCAGTCGTACTTCATTGGGCATATGCAGCGTTCGTGTGGGAAAGGCGCACTGGGCTTCATGGCTATCAATAATGTCAATCACCTTAAGCAACACATCCTGCTTAATCTCGTGGAACTCAGCCCAATTAGTGGTTTTGGTAAAGGCGTAGATAAAGAAATTCAGCGATGAGTCGGCAAAGGTATTGAAGTTGACCATCAATGTTTGCTGGGTATCTATGGCCTCGTGGGCGCTGAGCATGGCTTTCACCTCAGCGACTATTGAGCCCATGGCTGGCGCATCATCGTAGCGAATCCCCACCGTCTCAAAAATACGGCGATTGAACATGCGCGAAGGGTTTTCCACTGAAATCTGGGTAAAAGTCTGATTGGGAACATACAAAGGGCGCTTATCAAAGGTACGAATACGGGTTTGTCGCAAACCGATTTCCTCCACCGTACCCTCAATCTCTTTATCCGGAGAACGGATCCAGTCGCCCACTTTGAACGGGCGATCCATATACACCATGAGGCCACCAAAGAAATTGGCCAAGAGGTCCTTGGCGGCAAAACCCACAGCAATACCACCGACGCCGCCAAATGCCAGCACCCCGGAAATGCTGTAACCAAGGGACTGTAACAGCACCAAGACAGCGGTGATTACGATGGATATCCGCAGTAACTTGCCCAGAGCCATTACTGTAGTAGGGTCGGATGGCTTGGCGCCGGGAGGCGGCTCCAAAAAATTGCGCTCACCACTTTTTATAAAACGCACCAAAAACCAGGTAAAAATCACCACTACACCGATGCGTAGCAGATCGTCGGCAAAATCCAGTAGTGACTGATCGGTCTCGGCGGAGGCAATTTCGGCTGCCCAACACAAGCCTACCAACCAAATCAACGTGCGCACGGGTAACAGCGCCGATTCCAAAAGGATGTCATCCCAGCGATTGGCAGTTTTGGCCGCCTGACGCAGTAATTTATTGAGAATAAAACGTGCGGCCACCGCCAATATTAGCGTAATAAAGACAATCGTAAACACTTGCAGCATCCACAGCTGATCGTTTGCCGCCAGCTTTTTAAGCCATTCCAGTACTTGTGCCATAAGCCTATTGGTTCCACATCGTGATTGCAGGGGTAATCGTGCCCGACAGTATACCCCAGCTTGCCGCCAAAACCACCCAGACGCCTGGAAACATCAAGGTTATTCTTTATTTATCATGGCCTTACAATAATCTATTTAACTCAAAAACAGGCGCTTGCACTCAGCCAATAACTGTATATAATTACAGACTCTGTATAAACAGCCAGTAGACTGGCCCACTGAAGGAAACCGTCATGCTAAATCTTACTGCGCGGCAACAACAGGTTCTGGAATTGATTAAAAGCTATGCCGAGGAAACCGGCTATCCACCTACCCGTGCTGAAATTGCACGCATGCTGGGCTACAAATCCCCCAATGCGGCCGAAGAGCATATTAAGGCGCTGGCGCGCAAAGGCGCTATTGAAGTTATCCCCGGCGCCTCCCGCGGCATTCGCCTGCCAGAAATACAAGAGGGCCTGCCCATTATTGGCCGGGTGGCGGCGGGCAGCCCAATATTAGCCACTGAGCACATTGAGGATTACTGTGAGATTCCCCACAGCTTTTTTAGCCCCAGTGCCGACTACCTGCTCAGCGTTCACGGCATGAGCATGAAAGATGCCGGCATTCTCGACGGCGATCTACTGGCTGTACACAGCACCGATCAGGCGCGCAACGGGCAAATTGTGGTGGCGCGCATTGGCGATGAGGTCACCGTCAAGCGTTTTCGTCGCGAGGGCAATCGAGCACAGGTAGAGCTATGGCCGGAAAATCCGGATTTTGATGTGATTACCGTGGATTTGCGGGATCAGAACTTTGCCATTGAAGGCCTGAGTGTAGGAGTCATTCGCCGTGATTAATTCCGCCCTAGCCCGTCACAGTCACTCTGGCGGCGGCCTGACCGAACTGGTACTGACGGACAACAGTCCACAACAGGAAGCACTGATTTTTTCTATGGCCGCGCATCTCAGCCAGCAACAGGACGACCGCTGGCTCACCTGGATTACCAGTGACCGCAAAGCCGCCAGTCGCTTACAAGGCCGCACCGATATCAATATGAAAGCCCTGCGACTGGTGTACTGTGGAGAGCCGGAAGATCACCTGTGGATGGCGTGGGATGCGCTTACCCTGGGCAATAGCCACACAGTTATCGCCAGCCCCGGGCGCTTACAGGAAAAAGCTTTTAGCGAACTGGAACGTGCAGCCATCGCTGGCAGTAGTCAGGGAATTTTATTGCGCACACGTCGAGGGGATTTTTAA
>DATBNH010000249.1:0-2499 GCA_036554405.1 Cellvibrionaceae bacterium
ACTATTTTTATGCGGCCGTAGCGCTCGGCGCCCCTGCGCGTCCGATTTCATTTTCAGTGCCCACCGGCAACTTTGGCGATATTTTTGCGGGCTACTTGGCCAAGCGTATGGGCCTGCCTATCGACCAGTTGGTGATCGCCACTAATAGTAACGATATTCTGCATCGTTGTATCAGCGCTAACGATCATAGCAAGCAACCATTGGAGCATACATTGTCGCCGAGCATGGACATTATGGTATCCAGCAATTTCGAGCGCATGTTGTTTGATCTTTACGATCGCGATGGTGCGGCCATTAAGCAATTAATGGAAGATTTTAAATCCGGCTCTATGGCCCTGAGCGAGAGCGCCCTGAGCCGTGCTCGTGAAGTATTTTCCAGCCATCGGGTGGATGATGCTCGTATGATTGAAATCATTCGCGAGGTGTTTGATAAAACCGAATACCTGCTCGATCCGCATACAGCCATCGGTGTGGAAGCGGCTCGTGTAGCTCGTCGTCGCCAGGATATTCCTATGGTATGTCTGGCTACGGCGCACCCGGCTAAATTTCCGGAAGCCGTAAAGGAGGCCGGTCAAACTGATGACCCGGTGTTGCCGCATCATATGCGCGACTTATTCGAGCGCGAAGAACGCTACGAAGTGTTGCCCAATAATATTGATGATGTACATAAACATATGACGCAAACCCTGAGTGCTTGATAAAAACGAAGACTTGGATTGAATGGTTTTTTCTTAAGTGCGTTATCCCCGCGCAGGCGGGGATCCAAAATAACCGATGACTTGAAAAGCTGGATTCCCGCCTGCGCGGGAATGACGAAAATGTGTATTCGCCGCTAAGAATCTGCCACTCAGGCTAGGCCTCTTGTATTCTATCGGTTGCATTTACTCCCAGTCATTGGCTTTGGTAATCACTCTGATTGTAAATCCGAATCCTGGTAATCCATGCCATGCAAAAACACATTAAACGCCGCAGCCGTCAACCTATTGATGCCCCCAATCTTGCGCCCTTGTTATGCCGTGTTTACGGCGCGCGTGGAGTTACTTCTGAGCGCGAGCTGGAACATAATCTTGCTGCGCTAGCGCCACCTGATCTTAAAGGTATCACCGAGGCAGTTAGCCTGTTAACCGATGCAGTAGTGGCCGATGCGCGCGTATTGATAGTGGGCGACTTTGATGCCGACGGCGCCACCAGTTCGGCACTGGCGGTGTTGGCACTTAAAGCTATGGGGCTTAAGCAGGTAGATTTTCTGGTGCCCAACCGCTTTGAATACGGTTATGGCTTAACCCCCGAAATCGTCGCCGTGGCCGCTGAATTTGAGCCGGATTTAATCGTTACAGTTGATAACGGTATTTCCAGTATCGACGGGGTGGCTGCTGCTCAGGCCCTGGGTATTGCTGTGCTGATTACCGACCATCACTTGCCCGGTGCCGAGCTACCGGCCGCCGAAGCTATGGTTAATCCCAATCAGCCTGGCTGCACATTTCCCAGTAAAAATCTTGCCGGTGTCGGTGTGATTTTTTACGTGATGAATGCTTTGCGCCGCGAGCTTAGCCAAATCGGCTGGTTTGCCGAAAGCGGCATTGCCGAACCCAATATGGCACAGTTTCTGGATTTAGTGGCGCTGGGTACAGTGGCCGATGTGGTGCCACTCGATCACAACAATCGTATTCTGGTGGCGCAGGGGCTTAAACGTATTCGCGCCCGTGTTACCCGCCCGGGTATTTTGGCTCTGCTGGAAGTGGCGGGGAGGGCACCTGAACGATTGGTGGCTGGCGATCTCGGCTTTACTGTGGGGCCAAGGCTCAATGCCGCAGGGCGTTTAGATGATATGAGCATTGGTATTCGCTGTCTGCTGACCGATGATGAAAGCGAGGCGCGCATCCTGGCTTCTGAACTGGATGGTTT
Source organism: Cellvibrionaceae bacterium (assembly GCA_036554405.1). Classification (GTDB taxonomy): domain Bacteria; phylum Pseudomonadota; class Gammaproteobacteria; order Pseudomonadales; family Cellvibrionaceae; genus Gilvimarinus. Next base: position 1,906 of record DATBNH010000249.1, read on the forward strand.
TAATCGCGATCGCAAAGCCATTGAGAGCGGTATGCAGCGCGAAGCCCTGGCCATGCTCGAAAAAATCGGCCTAAGCGAGACTGATGCTTTACCGTGGGGCTTGTGCCTGTATGATGCCAACTGGCATCAGGGCGTCATTGGTATTCTCGCCTCGCGCATTAAAGATCGTTTACACCGCCCGGTGATTGTTTTTGCCGACAGCGATGAGCACACCATTAAAGGTTCGGCGCGTTCTATACCTGGGTTACATATTCGCGATGCACTGGATGCAGTCGCCGCCCATTACCCTGCTATTTTGCAAAAATTCGGTGGCCATGCCATGGCCGCCGGTATGAGCATCAAACGTGAAGATTACACCGCGTTTGCCGAGGCGTTTGATGCCGAGGTGCGCAGACAGCTTAATGATGACGACTTACAGGCGGTAATACTGTCTGATGGCGAACTTACCGCCGACGAGTTTACTCTGCCTTTGGCGCAGAGCTTGCGCGATGCCGGCCCCTGGGGGCAGCACTTTACCGAGCCCACCTTTGATGGCGAATTTTTTGTGGTGCAACAGCGGTTGGTAGGTGAAAAACATTTAAAGCTGGTGCTATC
>DATBNH010000326.1:0-3076 GCA_036554405.1 Cellvibrionaceae bacterium
TCTTCGCTGAGTTCATTATAAGAGGTTTCTGCTTTCAAGCGCGCATGAAAGTTGTCGTATTTAAAGGCGCTGATGGTCTCCAGGTCAATGGCGCCACCAATGGTGTCGGCATCCAGGTTGGGTGTGAGGGTTTTATAAACCGTCATGGATTCCAGCATGTCGGTGGGCACACCGTCCAGCATAATGCCGCGACGGTTCTCCGGGGAGGCGGTGCTAACACCGTTAATGGTCATGGCGTTCAGGTCAGAGTTCATGCCTCGCACGGATACATAACGGCCTTCACCCTGGTCGTTTTCAACCATAATACCGGGGATACGGCGCAAGGATTCAGCAACGTTAATGTCGGCAAAGTTACCCATAGCATCGGAATCTACCACGCTGGATACTTTGTCTGAATCCCGTTGGCGCTCCAGTGCGTTTATCACTGCGCCGCGTGTTCCGATTACCTGGATTTCTTCGACGGTATTGTTGTCTTGTGCTACAGCTTGTTGCCCTGTGGCCAGTGCTATGGCAACAACAAGTGCCTGTTTGGTGTAATTCCACGTGGTGGTGTTCATTGGTGTCCCCTCTATTTGCGCTTTTGATATCGCTTGGATGCTGAAAAGAGGGTGAAAATTAATACACGCGTGTTACGGCAGTGTTAAGGAATTGTGTCTGAGTGATGACAGTGCTGCGCTTTTACCAGATGCGCACTAGATTTACGGGGCTCTTGCGGCAAGTATCGAAGCCCTCCGCGCAAGCTGTGAAGGGGGCAGGGGCCCTGGGCCGGGAGTTTAAGGCAGTGGCACAGACTCTGAAATCAAGAGCGCCGGTTCATGACGCCACCCCGGCTATTGGCGTTATTTGGTGGGTCACCGCCTTTTGGCGACTAAAGAGCCCTGGATTTATGGGTATTTGATCATATTTTCACCCGCTAAATATCACCGATACTGGCACCTAAAGCCATAACCGTTTATCGTAGTGGCGAGGGAATCTTCTCCTGATTGTTTAAGGAAACCAAGAGCGCTATGGCGGCCAAAGCAACATCAGTACCAGCAACCGGTAAACCGGTACGACTGATTCAAATTACCGACTCCCATCTGGGCGCCGAGGATGGTGCGCAGCTGTTGGGTTTGAATACCGATCAGAGCCTTGTGGATGTGCTGGAGCTTATCAACGCCGAGCAGGCAAACTATGCCGCCGTGGTCTGTACTGGCGATATCGCCAGCGATCCTATTGCGACTTGTTACACCCGTTTCCTCGATACCTTGCACCAGCACTTTGATTGCCCTATTGGCTGGTTGCCGGGTAATCACGATTTAACCTCGGTAATGGCGGCGCTGGAGCACCCATACAAACCCGCTTCGCGCACCATGAGCGTAGGCGGTTGGCATATTGTTTTGCTCGACACCAGTGTGCCCGGCCATGTCTACGGTGAGCTGAGTGAGGACGAGCTGACGTTTTTGAATATCAGCCTTGAGGCCAATGCCCATCTGCCCACGCTGGTGCTGTTGCACCACCAGCCGATTCCAGTAGGCAGTGCCTGGATTGATCAGTATATTGTACGCAATCACCCTGATTTTTTCGCCATAATTGATCGCCATCCACAGGTAAAGGCGGTGAGTTGGGGACATGTTCATCAGAGTTTTGAGCAAATGCGCGGTCAGGTGCAGCTTTTAGCCACGCCCTCTACCTGTGTGCAATTTAAGCCCAACTCAGATGATTTTGCGGTGGATATTCGCATGCCGGGTTACCGCTGGCTGGATTTGTACCCCGATGGCCGCTTGCAAACCGGTGTATCCCGCGTGCGCGATAAGACCTATATGATTGACTACCGCTCAGCCGGTTATTGAAGTGAGGAGCCGCCAGTGGCCGCTATCGTTTATCTGCACGGTTTTTTAAGTTCGCCGGAGTCGGCCAAGGCGCAGGCGGCTAAAGAGTGGATTGAGGCCAATGCCCCGGATGTCAGTTTTCACTGCCCGCAGTTAACCCCCTATCCGCGCCAAACCCGGCGCGAGCTGGAAGCTTTAATTGAGTTTTTGCGCCCCGAGCCTATCTGGTTAATCGGCAGCTCGCTGGGCGGCTACTGGGCCACCTGGCTGGCTGAGACATTTAATTTACCGGCGGTGCTGGTGAACCCGGCGGTTGACCCTTGGGAGTTTATGCCCAATTACCTCGGTATTGACCTTAAAAGCTATCACACCGAAGATAGCTATCGTTTGGAAGAAAAGCATATAGATGAGATTCGGAATGTGGATTGTGCCACACTCACGCACCCTGAAAATTACTGGTTGCTGGTGCAAACCGGCGATGAAACACTCGATTACCAACGCGCTGTGGCAAAATACGCCGGTTGCAAACAACAAGTAGAAACCGGTGGCGATCACAGCTTTGTAAATTTTGAACAACATTTGAGCGCGATCATGCAGTTTTTCCGCGACTTTGAGTTGACCAGACAATAAGAGATTTATGGCTAATTATTCCGCTGAAGATATTGAAGTACTCACCGGGCTTGACCCGGTTAAAAAACGCCCGGGCATGTATACCGATACCACTCGCCCCAATCATTTGGCGCAGGAAGTTATCGACAACAGTGTGGACGAAGCGCTTGCCGGGCATGCCCGAACTATCGATGTAATACTGCATAAAGATCAGTCGGTCACGGTCAGTGATGATGGCCGCGGCATGCCCGTGGATATGCACCCGGAACAGAAAAAGCCGGGTGTGGAAGTGATCTTGTCAACGCTGCATGCGGGCGGGAAATTCTCCAACAAAAACTATCAGTTCTCCGGTGGCTTGCACGGTGTGGGTGTGTCGGTGGTTAACGCCCTGTCGCAACAGATGGAGGTGACCATTCGCCGCGACGGTCAGGTGCATCGCATTGACTTCAGCAACGGCGAAAAAACCCGTGACCTGGAAGTGATCGACACCTGCGGTAAACGCAATACCGGCACCAGCTTACGCTTTTGGCCCAACCCCCAGTATTTTGACTCCAGCAAGTTTTCGGTCAGCCGCCTGCGCCATGTGCTACGCGCCAAAGCGGTGTTGTGTCCGGGCCTTAATGTTAATTTCAGCGATGAAATTAGCGGCGAAACCG
>DATBNH010000333.1:0-2372 GCA_036554405.1 Cellvibrionaceae bacterium
CCCTACCGAGCAGGCACTGGCCTATGAAGATCGCCCGGAGTGGATTCGCACCTGGGAAGACACCGGCCTGATAACCTTTGAAGACAAAAACCAGGACGGCCGTATTCAGCTGTATAACGACACGCCCAGCTTTGCCGATACCGCCGCAGAACGGGGCTGGGAGGGTAACGAGCTAACGGTGAACAGCGACATACTGGTGTTGGCCAACCCGGAGATCGCCAACCTGCCGCCCTGGGTCATCGGCCTGATTGCCGCCGGGGGCATTGCCGCCGCGCTTTCCACGGCGGCAGGGCTATTACTGGCGATATCCTCGGCCATCAGTCACGATTTGATCAAGAAGACCCTTAAACCCGATATCAGCGAGAAGGGGGAAATGCTGGCGGCGCGCATCTCTATGGCCGGGGCAATTTTGCTGGCGACCTATTTGGGGCTTAATCCGCCGGGCTTTGCCGCCCAGGTGGTGGCGCTCGCCTTTGGTATTGCGGCGGCGTCTATCTTCCCGGTGTTGATGATGGGCATTTTCTCCACCACCATGAACCGCCAGGGCGCCGTGGCCGGAATGTTAGCGGGGCTGCTGAGCACCCTGCTGTATATTTTCACCTTTTTGGGTTTCTTGTTTATTCCCGGCACCAACCTGCTGGCTAACGAGCCGGGAAATTGGCTGCTGGGCATTTCGCCGCTGTCGTTTGGCGCCATAGGTGCGCTGATCAACTTTGCCGTGGCCTTTACCGTGGCGCGCTTTACCCCGCCGCCGCCGGTGGAAATTCAACAGCTGGTAGAAAGCGTGCGCTTTCCCAAGGGCGCCGGTAAAGCGGTGGACCACTGACGGGAGCGCCCATGATCTGGCATTTACTGGCCGCCGCCTTTGCCGGGCTGGGCACTGCCGGGGTGGCGTTACTGGCCCGGCGCCTTAGCCGAGGCCGGCTCCCCCGTTGGATAGTACCCGTGGCCGCCGGCCTCGGCATTCTTGGCTATCAGGTGTACTTTGAATACACTTGGGCCGAGCACCGGCAAGCGCAACTGCCCGCCGAGGCGCAATTGCTGGAGCAGTGGGCCAAGCCCGCCTTCTGGCGTCCTTGGACGCACATCTGGCCGATGACCACCGGCTTTACTGTGGTAGACATCAACAGCCTTGCCAGCACCCAGGTGGACGGCGATAAAGTACTGCGCTTTGTGGCCTATCACTTCGAACGCGACGCCCTTGAGCGCATGCACTACAGGGGCTACATACTCAACTGCACCACAGGTGAACGAGTTCCGCTGGCAGAGAACGGCGTGCCGCTAATGACGGAGCTTAAGGTGCTGGATGCACAAAGCCTCTGGAGGCGTTTGTGCCTATAGACAGTTGCTGATGTAGCGGCTATTACTCTGCTTATGCTTTACCCTGACTGACGGGGATTACACAACCAGAGTCCAGAACAACAAAAGGCCTCACCATGCCCAGCGCCGATGATCTTGCCGACAGCTTGCAGTTTTTGCAGCAGTGCCCGCCTTTCGACCAGCTCGACGAGCCGGTTTTACTGCAGTTGTGTCAGCAGTTGATGATCCACTACCAACCTCAGCAAAAAGGTGCGGCGATCAGCACTGCCGAGCACCTCACTATTATTCGCACCGGTGCCGTGGAGTTACGCAATCGCCAGGGCGGCCTGGTGGATCGCCTGCACGAGGGCGACGTGTTTGGCCTCAGTAGTGCCCTCGACCAGAACACCCAGGGCCTCACCGCTCACACCTTGGAAGACTGCCTACTGTATCGTTTGCCTAAAGAGGCTTTCGAGCGGCTGATGCGCAATCATCAGAAGCTGGCGGCGTTTTTCCGTCAGCTAGCCGACCGACGTCAGAGTATGAGTGCGTTGGAGCCCACCAGCAGCCATCCGCTACTGCAAAAAATCGAGCACTGGATGTCGCAGCAGCTGGTCACCGCCACCCCCGAACAATCGGTACAGGAAGGGGCGCAACTGATGAGTGCAGCTCGGGTATCGAGCCTGCTCATCGCCCGCGACGGCGAATTGCTGGGCATCGTCACCGATCGCGACCTGCGCTCGCGGGTGCTGGCCGAGGGCCTTGGCGGCGATACCCCCCTGGCGCGCATTATGAGCGCGGAGCCCGCCAGCACCCATCCGGCGGCGACGCTGATGGATGCCCAGTGGCTGATGAGCGAAAAACAATTGCACCACTTACCCGTACTGGCGCGCGGGCATTTGGTGGGCATGCTCACCATTACCGATCTGATGCGTGCCCAGGAGGACTCACCGCTGTTTTTTGTGCAGCGCCTGAGCCGTGAAGACAGCCTGGAGGGCCTGGAGCGACAAATGGCCGGCTGCCGTGACTGGCTCGACCGTTTGCGCCAACAGGATAGCGCCCTGCCCCTCTTA
>DATBNH010000334.1:0-2691 GCA_036554405.1 Cellvibrionaceae bacterium
CCTGGCCTTTGGTCGTTTTTTTGCCTCGAGAACCAAACCCGATGCACCCACGGCCGACACAGCCATACTGCAACAGGCCCGCGCACGCTTCCCGGCACAAACACTGGTCGCCATCGGCGGCATTAACACCGATAATGCCGCCGAGTTAATCGCCGCCGGCGCCGACCGCGTCGCCATATGCCATGCCCTGTTTCACGCCAGCGACACAACCGCTTACGTGCAGCAGCTGACCCCACAGACATTAACGCCACGCACTCCCGCTAAGGATTAACGCGCATGAACCGTTCCGAAACCCTCTTCGAGCAGGCCCGTCAACATATTCCCGGCGGTGTTAACTCACCGGTACGCGCTTTTAAAGCGGTGGGCGGCACGCCGGTATTTGTAGAGCGCGCCCGCGGCGCTCATTTCTGGGATGCCGATGACAAGCGCTATATCGACTATGTGCTCAGTTGGGGGCCGATGATTCTCGGCCACAATCACCCGGATATTCTGGCAGCAGTAGTAGATGCCGCCGGGCGAGGCCTCAGTTTTGGTGCGCCTACCGAGGTGGAAATTACCCTGGCCGACAAGCTCTGTGCGCGGGTGCCCAATCTGGATAAGGTGCGTATGGTCAACTCCGGCACCGAGGCCACCATGAGCGCCATTCGCCTGGCACGCGGTTTTACCGGGCGCGATAAAATCATCAAGTTCGAGGGCTGCTATCACGGTCACTCTGACTCTCTGCTGATCAAAGCCGGCTCCGGTGCACTGACTTTTGGCGTGCCCAGCTCGCCGGGCGTACCCAAGGCGCTGGCGGAACACACCATAACCCTGAGCTACAACAACCCGGAGCAAGTGCGCGAGTGCTTTGCCAAGTGGGGGGATCAAATCGCCTGCATTATTGTCGAGCCCGTGGCGGGCAATATGAACTGCGTCCCGCCTTTACCGGGGTTTCTCGAAAGTCTGCGCGAGGCGTGTGACCAATACGGCAGCTTGCTGATTTTTGACGAGGTAATGACCGGTTTTCGCGTAGCACCCGGTGGTGCCCAGGAGCGTTTCGGTGTGCGCGCCGATTTGATTACCCTGGGTAAAGTGATCGGCGGCGGTATGCCGGTAGGTGCCTTTGGTGGCCGCGCCGATATTATGGATCACATTGCCCCCACCGGGCCTGTGTATCAGGCCGGTACGCTGTCGGGCAACCCCGTAGCCATGGCTGCGGGCATCGCGTGCTTAACGCTGTTGGAAAACCCAGAGGTTTATACAACACTCTACCAGCGCACCGAGCAACTGGTGCAAGGGCTTCAACAAGTCGCCGACAAGGCGGGCATACCTTTTACCACCAACCATGTAGGCAGCATGTTCGGTCTTTTCTTTACCGAAGAAAAAGCCATCAGCAATTATCAACAGGTGATGGCTTGCGATATTCCGCGCTTTAACCGCTTCTTTCACGGCATGTTGCAAGAGGGTGTGTATTTTGCTCCCGCATCTTACGAGGCCGGGTTTATGTCATCGGCACACGGCGACGCCGAAATAGAACAAACCCTGATGGCAGCGGAAAAAGTGATGGGCGACCTTTAGGAAAGCACTACTCAATAGCGCTGAATTGTTCCACCAGTGCGGAAATAACAGCAAGCACCTGTGGCGAGGCATCAATAATAGTAAAGCCTGCCCAGTGCTTGCCATTATCCAGTGCATTGCGCGCCCACAGGCAATCTACGCCCATATGAATACTGTTACAGCCATCTACGGGCTGCGGCAAGTGCAGATCCATCTTGTACAGCCGCTCTTCATCAAAGGGCTGATCGCCCATTACCATTAACCCTCGAGTATGAATATTGACTACCCGTCCCAAATATTTATCGCGGGTGTTGTCGTACACATCAATAGCTTCGGTAACCGAATAACGCAGCTCAGTGCGCGGCTGCTGGGGATAGTTGGGGTCTGTTGTCATAAGGGCACCTCTAAAAATTGATTGTGGCCTCTGCGCAACCTGTGCGGTACCACTGCAAGGCCCTTTGCGCAGGTGAAGGCTGTTTGTCCTTTACAAGCAAAGAAACGCAGCAGTGGTACCGCACAGGCCGCGCCCTTCGGGGCTTTCAGGAATTCCCTCCAGCCGTGTTGCGCTGCTTCGACGGGGCAACCAGCCCGCCTGCATCGCGCGCCTAGCTGGAGAAAATGCCTGAAAGCCAGAGACCGCAAGCATTTTTTAGAGGTGCCCATTATTACTCTTGCCCTAACAGAGTGCCTGATGCCTTGGCATTGAGGTTGTGGTAAATATTTTCCAGTGCTCGTTCAAAAAACGGCTTGGCGCTACCGGCGATGATTTTCAGTTTACCTGCGATCATTTCTCGTGCTAATTGCAGGGCAGATGTCATCGCCACTTTACGCCCCTGTTGATCTACCAACATATAGTGCATGGTCTTGTGATTGTACCAAGCCACCTTGAGACGTTTACCCGTGTCGTTTTCAAGCCAGGTACCAAATTCTATCAATTTTAGCTTTTCAATGAGATGCGCTTCGTCTTTTGTGATGGTGCGATCTTGCTCAGAAACATTTCCAGCTTTTTCTGCTGCCATAGTTTCGAGTCTGGCACGCATAGGCTGGGGGGCAGGCTCAATTTTTCGGCTTTGCAGCGCGAGCTTTTGCAGAGAAATAATAGCATCTAACAGCTTACGCGCTTTGGCTTGCTCATAACCGATGGTTTCGAAACCG
>DATBNH010000366.1:0-11829 GCA_036554405.1 Cellvibrionaceae bacterium
TATTGGCGGCACCCCGTGGGCGCCGAGAAATTATCTCGAGTTTTCCAGCCAGAACTTTCACCCTAGTTGCGACACTAATTACGCAGACGCCAGCTCGGTTTGGAGCTGCGAGCTGTATGGCATGCCAGACCTGGATCACAGTTTACCCTATGTACAAAACACCATCGGCGCTTATATTAAACGCCTAAGTGATATGGGCATTGACGGTTTTCGAATAGACGCGGCCAAACATATGCCGCCTACCGACATCGAAGGTTTTTTGCAGGCGGCCGGCAACCCTTGGGTTTTTCTGGAAGTTATTGGCGCCGCGGGAGAAGCCTCGCAAATCCAGCCGCCCAATTACACTTATATGGGCCCGGTTACCGAGATGGGCTATGGCCCGGCAGTGGCGAGTAACTTTAATGGTCAAATTAAAAACCTGCAAACCCTTGGCTCAAGTTGGGGCCTGCTACCTTCGGCCGATGCCCTGGTTTTTATCGACAACCATGATCGCGAACGCGGTCACGGTGGTGGCGGAAACCTTACCTACAAAGATGGCACCAGCTACAATCTGGCAAACGTCTTTATGCTCGCCTTTCCTTATGGCTATCCCAAAGTCATGTCAGGCTACTCATTCAGCGATACCGATGCCGGTCCGCCCGCACCGGGCGGCTGCGATGCCAATGGCTGGGTATGCCAACACCGCTGGGACAATATCGCCAATATGGTGGGCTTTAGAAACGCTACCATCGATGCGTGGAGCGTCGATAACTGGTGGGATAATAACGACAACGCCATAGCCTTTGGTCGAGGCAGTCAGGGTTTTGTGTTGATCAATAATCAAAACTATCGCGTCAATCAAACATTACAAACCGGTTTACCCGCTGGTGAGTACTGCAATGTTTTAGCCGGCTCAGCCGAGTGCAGTGGCGAAATTATTTCGGTGAACGCACAGGGTTTCGCGCAGTTTGATGTCGCAGCAAAATCAGCGGCGGCCATTCATGCCAACGCAATAAGCGGTAGCAATCAGGCGCCCACAGCGGTTATCACTAATGCTCCCAGCAGTGTCAATATCGGCCAGGCTTTCACCCTGAGTGGCTCAGATTCATTCGACCCCGACGGCAGTATTGTTGACTACCTTTGGAGTAGTGGCGCCACCACGCCGGAGGCTACTTTCACCCTCGGCAGCGCCGGCCAGCATATTCTGCAACTGACAGTGACTGACAATCAGGGAGCCACGCACAGTGCGAATGTAACGGTTAACGCCCAATCCGACACCGGCTTTATGGCAAACTTTGACAGCCTTCTGTTTCGTGGTACCAGCAACGGCTGGCAAACCACGGCGATGACACTGGTCGCCGACCACACCTGGCAGCTTGACGTAATGTTTGACGGACAAAGTAATCAACGTTTCAAACTGGACGTATTCGGCGATTGGAGTGTGAACTTTGGGGACAACAACAACGATGGTATTCTCGATCAAACCGGCAGCGATATTTTCACCGGTGTATCCGGCCACTACCGACTAACCGTTAATGATCAAACACTGGGCTACCAGCTAAACCCATTGGGTGGCTTTTCCAGCGAGTGGGACCAAGTGTTTGCCCGTGGCACATTCAACAACTGGGGCTGTACCGCTATGACACTCAACGCAGACAACACCTGGTCAGTACAGGTAGAACTGTCAGGTGGCAGCAATCAGCGCTACAAGTTTGATCGTAACTGCGACTGGAGCGATAACTACGGTGACAGCAACAGCGATGGCTCACTTGAGCGCAACGGTGCCGACATCTACAACAACTCAGCGGGTAGCGTCACGCTCGAAGTAAATGACAGCGACCTACAGCACACACTTTACTGATTCAATACAAAAAGCAGAGCACCCCCGCTTGTACGATTCTGCTGGGGCCACCCAAAAAAAGCGCCGGTTTACCGGCGCTTTTTATCCTTTACCGCTATCACTGACATCGATGTCATCCAAATATTCTCCCGTGGCATGTGAGGAAGGTGATTTACGCCCAATACATGATACGCAGCAATGGGTAACTCTTCGTAGCCGTTTTCAAGTAAGCCCCGGCGCAAGAGATATGGCAACTGCTCTTTGCTGTAGATGTTGTATACTTCTTGAGTCTCACCGAGGAACCTGGGTTTCGCTATAAGGGATCTAGACCGGGTGTAATCGACCACACAGGGTTGAGCTGGAGGGAATGTGATCAGAACAATATTGTGCGCAGCCTTGGCTGTCTCTGGGGTGTTGGCTGCCGACCTTGCAACAGCACAGAGCCCAGACGTGCCTTCGCTCATTACACCGGTGACCACCAAAGCTGGTATCGCAGGCGACATGCCAGAGGGCGTCCGCCACATCAATTACAACAGTGCCCTGGCCCGGCGCCTGAGCCCGGGAAGTCCGGTCCTGGTAGCGCTGCCAGACGGCACTAACGTGACACTCAACTTCGAGAAGCGCAAACGCAACCCCAGCGGGTCGGTGACCTGGGTGGGGCAGCTTGCGGGCTACTCCCAGTCCTACAAGGCGATCATCACCGATGACGGCGAGCATGTCTTCGGACGCATCCTGACCCCGGATGGCGTATATCTGCTCCGCACTATCGATGGTGTTCAGCAGTTGTTAAACCCCAGAGCCGCAGGTCTGGAGGAGTTGCATTTGGGGAATGACGAAGCGGTGCCTCCAGCGCCGTCGTCACGCTCAGCGGATCAACGTGCTGCAAAGTCGACTCCGCCTGCCGAAAACTCGGGGCACGATGAAATGGCTACCGTCGATGTGTTGCTGGCCTATTCAACGGGGCTTGCAACCCAGTTGGGAGGCGGCCTGCAGGCGCGGCTGGACTACCTGATCGCAACGGCCAATCAGGCCTATGAGAACAGCGAGATCTACCTGCGTATACGTGTTGTGCATTCCGTTGAAATTGATTTCAGCGATACGGAGACCACTAACGGTTACACATTGCAAGGAATGACGCCGAATTACATCTGGACACCGACTCCGCCGTCGCTATTAGTTCTGCCCGAATTGCGTAATACCTACGGGGCGGATCTTGTCACCTTCGTCAGACGTTTCCAGCATCCCGAGCAGGCCAGCTGTGGCACTGCGTGGGTCCTGGGCTTCAATAACGCTGGCACAGTAAATGGCGAAGAAGCCTTCGGTTACTCGGTAGTTTCGGATGGTATTGACAACGGATACTTTTGTGACGACTTCACTCTGGCGCATGAGCTGGGCCATAACATGGGCAGCACCCATGACCGACCCAACGCCGGTGACCCCGGCGTATTCCCCTATTCTTACGGGTACGGTGATTCAGGGGAGTTTGGCACGGTGATGAGCTACATTAGTCCCGCGATTGCGGTATTCTCCAATCCCAACCTTGACTGCTTCGGGCAGCCGTGCGGCATCGCACATCCCGACGCGGCTTCGGCGGACAATGCGCGTTCGATTAACAACACGCGCTTCGAGATCGCGGCATTCCGGGCAACAGAGGTGCCCGAATCATGCACGCCCGAAGAAACACTGACACTGGAGAATGAGTTGGTATCGGGCGTGGTTACGGAGACCGCATGCGCGATAGTGGCCGGCCCAAGCTACACGGTTTCGTCCACGGCGGACGTAACATTTAACGCGACCGAGTCCATCACACTTCGACCCGGATTCCAGGTGGCGATCGGTGGGCGGTTCGCGGCGAGCGTAGATCCGATGCTGGAGCCGTGAGGAATAATTTCGGTCAGATCTAAACTCACAGGCACCGGTTTAAAACGTTTAACCGTCAGCTCAAAGCTGAGCTACCAGACTTTTAAAACCTGCGGCCAACAGGGGAGTTCCGTTTTGAGTTTATCATCCACTCGAACATGTAACATTGATATATGGCCATGACTGCTACATTCAGATCATGATGACACTTATTATAAAGCGCTTATGAGATATCTGCTCAGTTTCCTACAGCGCTCTTAATCCTCCTCAATCAGCGCATACTCTTTAGCAATAAAGTCGATAAGCGCTCGGGTTGCCGGCAGCATGCCACGGCGGGATGGATAGACGATATGAATCACTTCTCGCGGTGGTCGCCAGTTGGGCAGCACGGATACCAATGTGCCCTTGGCCAGCTCGTCGGCCAGCATCAACACCGGAAGGTGGACGACGCCAACGCCCGCCAGGGCTGCTGACTTCAGGGCCAACATATCGGTGGTGAGGTAGCGCGGTTGGTGGCGTACTTGCACTTGTTCCCCTGCCGCATTTTCCAAGGTCCACTGGGCGTGCTCCTCGGGTGCGCCGCGATAAAGCGTGGGCCAGTCGGCCAGTGCCTGAGGCGAAGCGGGCTTGCCGTAACGGGCGATAAGCTCGGGGCTTGCAACCAGACACTGCCCCCGGTCAGACAGGGTTTTACTGATCAGGTCGCTATTTTCCAGCGGCAGAGGGCGAACGCGCAGCGCCAGATCAATGCCTTCGGCAATTATATCTACCCGGCGGTTGGTGGCTTCCAGGTGTACCGACACTTCGGCGCATTGGGCCATAAATCGCGCCAACATGTCGCCCACGTGAAAGTTCAGCAACCCGACCGGGCAGGTCATACGCACCTTTCCTCTGGGCAGGCCTTGCACACTCTCGATCACCTCTTGCGCGGCCTGCGCCTCAATCAGCATGGCTTTACAGTGTTCGTAGTAACGCATGCCCACATCGGTCACCACAAAGTTACGTGTTGAGCGATGGATCAGCCGTGTGTTCAAGCGTGCTTCTAACTGAGCAACGCGGCGGCTCAGTTTGGATTTGGGCACACCCAGCGCCCGCCCTGCCTGGGCAAAGCCGCCCTGCTCTACCACTTGTGCAAAGTAATACAGATCGTTCAGGTCCTGCATGGCTTTTCTCCTGCCTGACTTTTATTGTTCCATTTAAGGAACTCTGAGTTGCTATTATGGACACTACCGTCAACATTGTTCCATTGATAGTATAAACACATATCAACGTCTAGCCGCCTGTCGGGCTTAGCTACTCCTAACGTGAGGGAATTCGACAGACTCGCTAGCCCCTGGAGGTAATTATGAAAACAGTTAGTGAACACATCAGGTCTGGTTCGGGGCACTGGGTTGGCGATGGCTTTCCGGTACGCTCGCTGTTCAGCTACGGTACCCACGCCAGGACAATTAGCCCCTTTTTGTTGCTTGATTACGCCGGGCCACGCGACTTTACCCCCGCGGCCAGACCGCGGGGCGTGGGGCAGCACCCACACCGCGGATTTGAAACCGTCACTATCGTCTATGCCGGGGAAGTAGCGCACAAAGACAGCACGGGTAGTGGTGGTGTTATCGGCCCTGGCGATGTGCAGTGGATGACGGCCGGGGCCGGCATTCTGCACGAGGAGTTTCACAGCCCCGCGTTTACCGAGGCAGGCGGCACCCTGGAAATGGTGCAGCTGTGGGTCAACTTACCCGCTAAAGACAAAATGACGCCGCCGGGTTATCAGGGCATTACCGATGCGCAGATTCCCAGCGTGGCGTTACCCGATAGTGCGGGCCAGGTGCGGGTCATCGCCGGGCACTATGGCGAGACAACCGGCCCGGCGCGGACTTTCTCGCCCATGAATGTCTGGGATATTCGATTAAACGCGGGCGCAGCAACGCACCTCACCCTGCCGGAAGGCTGGACTGCGGGTATTGTGGTGTTACACGGCACGGTGCAAGTAAATGGCCAAAAAGTCGCTCGCGAGGCGGATCTGGTCACGCTAGACCCCAGCGGCACGGAGGTGCTGCTAGAGGCCAACAGCGATGCTGTGGTGTTACTGTTGAGCGGCGAGCCTATCGACGAGCCCATTGTCGGCCACGGCCCATTCGTGATGAACACACAGGAGGAAATTCGCCAGGCCATAGAAGATTTTCAAAGCGGGAATTTTGGCCAGATTGGGGATTGATCTATCCGACATTATCGCAGACTTAGCATGACTACACCTTGTGTCCCTGAATAAACGGTAAGTTTGTGGAGGACTCGGAGATTCAATGATCACTACACCTTCGCGAATTGGCGCCGACCTGGTTCTGTTGATCCACTTTTTATTCGTGGTATTTGCGGTACTTGGTGGCGCGCTCTTTTACGTTGACCGCAATTGGGCCTGGCTGCACCTGCCTGTGGTGCTCTGGTCGTCGGCCGTTAACCTTGCTAGTTGGACATGCCCGCTTACACCGCTGGAGAAATCGCTGCGGGTGCGGGCGCAGCAGTTGGGTTATACCGGCGGCTTTGTGCAGCACTATTTTGGCCGGCTGGTGTATCCGCGCGGCATGCCACGTCAGATGGAGTTGGTCGCTGGCATCTCTATCGTTGTGTGGAATACGCTAGTGTATGCCAGCGTGCTGTTTCTGGGTAAACCCTGGTAGGTACAGGCTAAAGACAAGGGAAATAGTATTTGTTTAAAGACAGCAAACCGATTGCAGTCGCGGCGTTTGGTCAGGGTTTGTCTGCCAGTGCCCTGTGTATTTTGCTGTATTATAAGCGTCATCAGGTTTCTGTACTACCAATGGAGGCATAGGTTCCGCATGATTATTACCCACCGTATCTCACTGACTAAGTTGGTGCGTTTTACCTGGCCGCAGCTACTGGCACTACTCGGTTTTATTGTGCTGTCTTGTGTCGCCATGGCGAATATCCCGCAGGAACTGCTGCGTGCCCTGTCGTTTGCAGCGGGTTTTTTGGGTACAGCCCTGGCTTTTCTGATCGGTTTTCGCAATAACGCCGCCTACAGCCGTTGGTGGGAGGGCCATAAAGTCTGGTCACAACTTAAATACGGTTCGCGCAGCTTCGGATTGTTTGTTCAGGGGCTAGTCGGTGGTAACGATGCCCTACTGGCAGAGCAACGCACATTAATTCGCCGTCAGATTGCCTTTGCATGGCGACTGAATCACTTCCTCAGAAAACTGCCCAGCGGTGCGCAAGAAGCCAGCCTACTGAATGAGAGCGAGCAAGCAGCCATTGAACAACAGGCCACGCCCCCGCTGGCCATCCTGAATCTGCAAAATCAGAGCTTGCGCGCATTGGCCGAGCAAGGACAACTGGACAGCTACCAGCACCTCCGCCTGATCGACTGCCTGGAAACGTTCACCCAGGTCCTGGGCAGCTGCGAGCGTTTGAAGAAAACGCCCTTTCCTATGCAGTACACCTGGTTTATGAACTACACACTGACTGTGTTTTTGTTTGTATTGCCCGTCAGCCTGGCCGGTCATTTGGGCTACTGGTCAATTCCGTTTTCACTGCTGATTGGCTACGCCTATATCATGCTGGAATACGTTGGCCGCCATATCGAACGCCCGTTCGAGAATACCGTGAATGACGTGCCTATGGATTACATCGCTCGCACCATCGAAATTGATCTGGGACAATTGATGGGTGATAGCGATTTGCCGAAACCCATCGAACCACAGGGGAAAGGCTATTTGTATTAAAACGCCGCATAGGGCACTAGCATCAAAGGCCGGAGCTATTGAATCGGGAATGCCTTTACGTGAGTCATTGCATGTATCTTCGTACCAGGCTTATGGATAACCCGGAGCTTCGGATTACTTGATCCTATTATTTACCCACAATTTCCTTCAAGGCTTCCACATGACCAACAAAAGCCTTACGCCCTTGGGGCGATAGCATTAACCAGGTACGCTGCCTTCCGTGACTGTTTTTTTTGTTAACAGCCACATAGCCTGCGGCTTCAAGAGATTTAATATGTTTGGAAAGCACAGAATCACTCACACTCAGTTGCTCACGTAGCGTGGAAAATTCCAGTGATTTTACTGGTGCCAACAGCGCACAAATTTGTAAACGGTTCGGCGCATGAATTAAATCATTAAAACAGGCACCACTCATTCCCCGCCCCCTTTTTAGTATTTAACCGCAGGGAAAAATGCAAACAGAAGGCCAAAAGTAAGGCATTAGCAATACCCGCAATAAAGGGGGTTAAAATAAAACCTGTATTGAGATAAATTGCTCGAGACAACACCAGTAATACACACATAATCAGCGCACAAATAGCGCCTTTTTTAGTGATAGTAATATCGGTAATTTTTACTGTTATACCTTTAACCCGTAGCGCAATAATCCATGATAGAACACTGACAATAATAATACCGTAGGTTCCCCACTGAATGCCTTGCCACAGACTATTATTAATCATCAGTCCCATAGCGGCGGTTTTTATACCGAAAGCGGCAGCACAAAGCAGTACTAACCATAACGGGGGCCGCATGTTATTTAACGTGGTGGTGTGTGCCGCATCTAATGACGCAAGGGCTGACCTTGCCTCGTTAACTGTTATTTGATGATCGTTGTCGTTCATTATCCGGCCTCCTTTAGTTTCCAGTGTGGAAAGTAATGTAGCGTTAACTTTCCATGCTGGCAAGTCATTTCTTTCCGTATCGGAAAGCTAGCGGCCTGAAAATTGAATTAGGTGCCATATTGATGTGCATATCCTGCCCTGCTCTAGCTCGCCCCAAAGCTCTGTTTGCTCACCAGGCTATCCGCAAAGGTCTAGCCAAAAACACCCTACCGCTCTACCATGGCTAAAATGAACACAAATGGCTCCTGCGCCCCCAGCATCCAAGCTGTAAATTTTGAACCAGCTATTGGAGCCTGGGGAGTACCCGGAAAGGATTGGATATATGACAGGTTTTACCGTAAAGGCTTTATTTGCGTTTCGGGTATTCGTTACGGTGTGCGCATTGGGGGCAATCTTCTCTGTACCCACCGCACTGGCACAGCTACCCGACGATGACATGCCTGCCAACAGCGGCTCAGTTACCGATAACAACACCGAAGACCAGCGTATCAAGGCGCATATAGAGAATATCTATGCAGTGCTGGAACCGCTTGCTGACGTAGAGGTTGAGGTAAAAAACGGCGTGGTATTGCTCTCGGGTACGGTTTCAAACCAGGTGCAAGCCGAGCGTGCCTTGGCGCTGGCCGCTCAAATTCCCGGCGCAGTGACGGTAGATGACGGCATTGAACGCCGCCTTGATGTACAGGGCAATCTGTCGCCCATGTTGGCAAAGATCAAGTCAGATCTGACACAGTGGACGCGAGCGCTGCCGTTGGTGGCACTGGCGCTGCTGGTGTTTGCCCTTATCGTTTATCTGGGTCACCGTCTGGCACGGTGGTCAAGCTTGTGGCACAGGTTGACGCCCAATCCGTTTGTGGCCGAGCTGGCGGCGCAAGCGGTGAGAGTCTTCGCGTTGATCATCGGCATCGTGGTCACCCTTAATTTACTAGGAGCCACCGCCTTAATGGCGGCCATATTGGGCGGTGCCGGTATAGCCGGTCTGGCTATCGGTTTTGCCGTGCGCGATACTATGGAGAATTATATTTCCAGTATTATGCTCAGCCTGCGCCAACCATTTCGTGCCAACGACCATGTGGTCATTAACGATTACGAGGGTAAGGTGGTGCGCCTGACCTCTCGAGCTACAGTGCTGATGACACTGGATGGCAATCAACTGCGTATTCCTAACACGCTGGTTTTTAAAGGGGTCATTCTTAACTACAGCCGAAACCCCGAGCGTGGTTTCAAGTTTGAGTTGGGTGTAGGTTCTGCTGACAACGCTGTATCGGCAATGAAGGTGGGTCTGGATGCCATGAAATCTTTACCGTTTGTGCTCACAGAACCCCCACCCTATGCAATCATCGGCGCAATTGGCGATTCGAATATTGGCCTTATTTTTACCGGCTGGATAGATCAGCGGCAAACGGATTTTGGACGCGCTCGCAGCTTGGCCATTCAAGCGGTAACCGGCACCCTGGACCAAAAGGGCTTCTCAATGCCAGAGCCAATATACCGGCTTCGTTTTGACACGCCGTTGGGCGATGCACTACCTGGCCAAACAACGATAGAGGAAACTCCGACCTTATCCAAAATTCAAAACAAGCACACCGCCGCTAACAAACCTAACCCTGTAGAGATTATAGATGTGAGCCCGGATACGCACATAGATGGTATGGTTAAAGATGAACGAGATCGAGCCCTGCATGACGATAAGGACTTGCTAGATGAAAGACGCCCGGTGGAATAGTTACAAATCCGTACCCTGAGAGGCTCATCGCCAGAATATCTTTTTTACCGTTAGCACTTTTGTTGATCAGGGTACAGGGTGACTGGTGGGGCCACAGTTACTTTTTGGCGATAATCCAAACCGCATGCACAATGCCAGGAATATAGCCGCAGATTGTCAGCAGAATATTCAGCCAAAAATGTAAACCAATCCCAACCTGTAAAAATACGCCAACAGGTGGCAGCATAATAGATAAAATCACACGAATTAGATCCATAATCTTGTTTCCTTAATTAAGAAAGTTTACGCCCGCCACAACGGGCGCGTTTCATTCAGGCCACTTGGCGATTGTGTTTACCTTCGGCCAGCTCTTCCAGCATTTTACGATTAAAATCCTCCAAATCGTCCGGGCTACGACTGGTGACTAATCCATTGTCGCAAACTACAGATTGATCGTGCCATTTAGCGCCTGCATTGGTCAGATCGTCTTTAATGGTGGGGTAAGACGTAATGTTGCGACCGCTGACAACACCGGCGCTAATCAGCACCCAGGGTCCGTGACAAATGGCAGCGACGGGCTTATGCTGCTCAAAAAATCCACGGGTAAAGGCTAAGGCATCCTCATTACC
Organism: Cellvibrionaceae bacterium; assembly: GCA_036554405.1. Classification (GTDB taxonomy): domain Bacteria; phylum Pseudomonadota; class Gammaproteobacteria; order Pseudomonadales; family Cellvibrionaceae; genus Gilvimarinus. The sequence goes on from DATBNH010000366.1 coordinate 10,632, forward strand.
CCGTAGCGTATCGGGATTAAATAACCCGCCGGGAAGCACTAACATATCGTAATCCTGGCTGGTTACTTGATCGAGGGTCTTGTCCACTGTGTAGCCTCTACCCCAGTTGGTTTTGGCCCATGCAGAAATCTGTTCGCCTTTTATTGAAACGATATCTGTTTCGACCCCGGCAGACTTTAATGCTTCCAGCGGAGAGGACAGCTCGGACTCTTCAAAGCCATCGGTGGCCAAAATGGCTACGCGTTTATCTTTTACTGACTTAGGCATAACTACCTCCTCATACCATTGCTAATGTTCATCAGGCACTAAAGCAAAGAGCTTGCCGATTTTAACCAGCGGTAAAAGCGCTTATTGGCGGAAATATCTACGCATGGCATGAATAGGTTGCAAAGCCTGGAGCAGCATTTACAAAATAGCCCACAGGGCGTTATTTTCAATTTGTTCGCTCACAATTAAAGTAGCGACGCCAATAAGCATCATCGGCCTCGGTTTTTTCTGTGAGCCAGTATACATCCTGTGATTTTTCTTACAGAGCTTCGCTTTTATAGGGGCGATTTGGTAGGCTTTTCCTCATTAACCAAAAAAGTGCCAGGATTATCGATGACTATCCTTCAAATAACTCAAGTGTTACTGGGGTTTATTTTTATTGCTTTTACGCTGTTTGATTCGTTTATGACCATATTAAGCTTGCGTGGCGGCGGCCCAGCGACCACGTTCATCTCGCAACAATTATGGCGAATGCTGCTCAAATATCACCGCGTTAAGCCTGCACACCGGTTATTAGCGGTCAGTGGCCCGGTGTTAATGATATTAGTGGTGGTATTCTGGTATAGCATGTTGTATCTCGGTTGGTTTTTGATATTTCAGTCAGTAGAGACAAACATACTGAATAGCAACTCGTTGACGGCGGCTTCAGATATCGAAACCTTATATTTTACCGGTGTTACACTCACAGGCCTTGGTTACGGAGATTTTACCCCCCATAATTATCCTTGGACTATTTATAGCACTTTAGCCGTTTCCAGTGCCACGCTACTGACTTCGCTAGGCCTTTCATACGTTATTGCTGTAGTTCCAGTGGCGCTGGAAAAGCGTCAGCTTGCCCAGCAGATTAACGCCCTGGTGGATGACAGTAGTAGATTAATTGCTCAGTTAAATAATAAAGAGAATGTAGATTTCATCTGGAACAAATTGTTTG